>USEK01000153.1 GCA_900553705.1 uncultured Collinsella sp. | reverse complement strand
TTCCTCTACGTCTCGTGGGCTCGGAGATGTGTATAAGAGACAGGCGCGCGGATGCCGTTAAGATTGGTGTCCAGATGGCACATGTCGTCGCGTACCGTCGTGCGGCCGTTGAGGCCTTCTTCAATTACATGCCAGCCCTCGCCTAAGTCACGTTGGGCCACGCCGCACCAGCGCACATCCCGCGCATAGCGCACCGCGGTGCCGTCGCGCATGCCCGCCGGATCGTAACCATAGGTGTTGCTGTCGCCAAAGCATAGAACGTTTTTCATCGTAAGCCCCTCGCTCAGTAAAAAGCCGACGGGAGCAGCCCTCCCGCCGGCTCGACCCATCTGTCAGCACGTACCGATTACAGGTACTTGCGCCAATCGTCCTCGTTCTCATCATCCTCGGTAGCAGCCTGGGCCTGCTCGGCGGCGCGAGCTGCCGCAGCGCGAGCGGCAACCTGGGCATAGGACTCCTCGTTGCGCTCGGGGAAGTTTGCCAGCACGTGCTCGAACTTGGCAAAATCCTCATCCCAGCGCGTAGAAGGCACGGCAAAGAAGACTTGCTTGACCTTAAAGTCGCCCGACGCGAGCTCCTTGCGGAAGAGCTCGGCCACGGCCTCGGCGTCAAAGCCGTTGTTGTCGCAGCCCCAAGCGCCCAGTACGAGCTTCTCGCGACCCAGCTCGTCGCAGATGGCAAGCACAAAGCGAATGCGGTCGCGCAGGGCATCCAGCAGAGCATCGTCGCTCACGCGATACTCCTGGCGGGCGCGCTTAACGTTGGGCGCGGCGGCCACGATCACGTCGGCGTATGCATGCACGTGGTTGCGATCGAAGCGCACCGCAGGCACCACCAGCGCACGGTTTCGGTAAAGCTCGCAGTTGATGTTGCGGCGACGGTTCTCGCCGTACCATTTGCGCTGCTTATCGAGAACGTTGTACAGATACGAATCGGCGCACAGCGTGGCCTCCTGGCCCAGATAACCCTGAATATAGCCACCGCCCGGATTGGTGAACGAGGCAAAGGCGAGCACGGCCATGTCGCAGAACTGCGCATAGCCACGACCGTTGTCCAAGATGGCCTGCGTGGCGGAGGCATCGAGCACGGTGACCTCAGGCAGGGACGCAGCAGGCTCCTCAGCAGGCGCGGACTCAGCTTCGGCGATTTCCTCGGCAGGCTCCTCGACGGGCTCAGGAGCTGCCTCGGTCTCGGGCGCTGCCTCGCTCTCGGGTGCCGCCTCGGTCTCGGCAGCCTCCGCGCCCTCGACGTCCTCGGCAACCTGTTCTTCAGCGGCCACAGCAGTCTGAACCTTGGCCTTCATCGCCGCGACAAAGCCGGCAGGCATACCGTCAAACTCGCGAACACCGGCAAGCGAACGCTCGATATCCTTGGCGCACGCTTCGGACACAGTTGACACGTGACGCTCGGCGGCCTTGGCACGGGCCTCGCGCTTGGGATTGGGCTGACCCGCTCGGTTGGACCTGCGGTTACGGTTCCTGTTGTCGACGTCTGCCATACGTGGCCACCTTTCCTGTCGCTGCCGCTATCGGCTTTTCCCATCCATGATACCCCGCCGCGTACAAAAAAGACGGCCCCGAAGGACCGCCTTTCGCATCGATTTGCCCGCACGGCAAGCACCGCCGCAATTCGCCACTAGTCGCGACGGCCAAGGATGTTCAGGATGCGCAGGAACACGTTGATAATGTCAACGAACAGATTGGACGCCATGAGCACGGCGTTGGGCAGCGTAGGCGGCACCGTCGTGGCAACATAGGTGTCGTAGCCAATAAAGCCGGCGAACACCACGATCACGATCAGGTCGGTGATGGACTGCGAGACGCCCATGAACATCAGCACGATCTCAACCAGAACAGTGGCGAGCAGAATGCCAAAACCGATGCCATATACGCGCTGGAAAAACTTGGGGAAGGTCACGCCCAGCGCGCCAAAGACAAAGGTGATGGCGGCCGTGGCGATAAAAGCGGTGTTGATGGTGGGCAGGTCGTAGTTGGCAAGGCCAAACGACGCGGTCAGGCCAAAGGTACTCGCAAAGATTACGTAGCCCACAAGGGACAGGCCCACGGACTGCTTGCTGGCGGCGGCCGACATCATGACCATGCCGACGATGGTCAAAATAAACGAGCCAAAGACCAGCGGCAAGGCTGCGCCGCTCATCATCATGCGCGCAAACGACATGGTGCTCGTAAAGTAGGCGCCGGCGCCCATGGCGCAAAAGCCCAAGAAAATCAGGGCAGACATGACAAGGTTGTACGCGCGCGGCGACATCTCCTTGGCACGGCTTGCACCGGTCTCGATGGGGCCGTTCTGATAGCCCTGGATATCGTTCATACTTCGTCCTTTCACAAAGCGCCGTGAAAGACGGCGCAGCAGATGACAAGATTCCTGCCATTGTACCCGAACGCCGTGCGTCCTTACCTACGGCGCTCGCCCTCAAGCGTACGATCAAACGCCCAGACCCACCAACGCATCACGTGGGCCTGCGAGCCGTCCGGCCGTCCGCACGCCTGGTCCTCCAGATACAACTCGGTCGCGTGCCCGCCAAAACGCACCTTATAGGTTGCCGTACGAACGCCGTGGACCGTCAGGCCAAAACCAGTGGACGAGACGATCTCGTCAATCGTAAAGCAGCGACCGTCGACCCAGCAGACGGTAACCGGCACGACTTGTCCGCCCGCGAGGATGCGGGCCACGACGTCCACATACTGCTTGTGCACGCGCCGAGTTTTGCCGTCTGTCTGTCGATATTCCATGCCTCCTATTATCGAACGCATGTTTGCATGTTGTAAAGCGAACAGACTGTGGTTTTGGAGTGTCGTAGTAATCGCACGTGTCCGTATGGCGTGTTAGCAAAAAGAACACCCGCGGTCAACAGGGCTAATATTCAATTTTAGTGCCAAAAAGTTCACTTCTCCCATCAGAACTCGGTAAAGAGACCCGCAGGAGGTGATACGATTTATCATGTTTTTGTAACGTGTCTGCAAACTTCGAGAAAGCCCATATATGGACGTAACGTTCTCAACCTTCCTCGGCCAAATTGTGTCGAACCCAGTCCTTGCCGTCACCGTGATCCTCGCGTTGGGCGCCATCTTCGTCAATGGATGGACCGACGCGCCCAACGCCATCGCGACCTGCGTCACTACGCGTTGCATGCCCGCCCGCGCCGCCATTCTCATGAGCGCCGCATTCAACTTCCTCGGCGTGCTCATCATGACGCACTTTAACGCGAGCGTCGCCAACACCATCTCACATATCGTCGACTTTGGCGGAAACAGCACCATGGCGCTCGCCTGCCTATGCGCGGCGCTGTTCTCCATCGTCGTCTACGGCGCCACAGCGTCGCGTTTTGGCATCCCCACCTCGCAAAGCCACAGCCTTATCGCCGGCCTGACCGGTGCCGCCATCGCCCTCGGCGGTGCGAGCAGCGTCAACGTCCACGAGTGGATGAAGGTCATCTACGGTCTGGCGCTCTCCATCGGCCTGGGCTTTGTCATGGGCTGGGTCCTGTGCAAGCTCGTCTCGATTCTTTTCGCCGCCGCCAACAGGCGACGTGCCAATGTCTTCTTTAAATACGCTCAGATCGCGAGCGCTGCGGCCATGAGCTTTATGCACGGCGCGCAGGATGGACAGAAGTTCATCGGCGTGCTCTTTTTAGGCGTGGCCTTTGCCAGCGGCCAGACGAGCGTCGGCGATGCAGGCATCCCCATCTGGATTATGCTGCTGTGCTCGGCCACTATGGGTATCGGCACCAGCGTGGGCGGCGAGCGCATCATCAAGTCCGTCGGCCAGAGCATGGTCAAGCTCGAAAAGTATCAGGGCTTCTCCGCCGACCTGGCGGGCGCCGCAAACCTGCTGCTTGCCACCCTTACCGGCATCCCCGTGTCCTCC
>USEK01000152.1 GCA_900553705.1 uncultured Collinsella sp. | reverse complement strand
GCCCAAGCTGCGCGCCCAGGCCATCGCAAACGACGGCGAGCGCAACGTTGCCGTTATCGGCGGCGGCCCGGCCGGCCTGGCGACGGCGTTCTTCCTGACGCGTGCCGGCGTGCCCGTCACCATCTTCGAGGCCCGCGACTCTCTCGGCGGCGTGGTCCGTCACGTGATCCCCGAGTTCCGTATCGCCAGCGACGATATCTCCCACGATGCCGAGCTCTGCCTGGCCTTTGGCGCCAAGGTGCAGCTCAACGCTCGCGTTGATTCCATCGACGAACTCAAGGCTCAAGGCTTTACTGACGTGGTCGTGGCCACCGGTGCCTGGATGCCCGGCTCTGCGGGCTTGGGCGAGGGTGCCGAGCTCGATGTGCTGGAGTTCCTCGAGGCCGCCAAGAAGGGCGAGAAACTCGAACTGGGCGAGGACGTCGTGGTCATTGGCGCCGGCAACACCGCCATGGACGCGGCCCGCGTGGCCAAGCGCCTGGCCGGCGTGAAGAACGTGCGCCTGGTGTATCGCCGCACCAAGAAGCAGATGCCCGCCGACGAGGAAGAGCTCGATCTTGCTCTTGCCGACGGCGTTGAGTTCTGCGAGCTGCTGGCGCCCAAGGCGCTCAACGGCTCCGTGCTGACCTGCGACGTTATGGAGCTCGGCGAGCCGGATGCAAGCGGCCGTCGCAGTCCCGTCGCCACGGGCGAGACCGTCGAGCTTTCCGCCACCACGGTGATCTGCGCCGTGGGCGAGGGCATCGATGCCAGCCTTTACGATGCCGCGGGCGTCGAGCACGACCGTCGCGGCCGTCTTGCCGCCACCTCCACCGGCGTTGAGGGCGTCTGGGCTGCGGGCGACTGCCGTCGCGGTCCTGCCACCGTGGTCGAGGCTATCGCCGACGCCGCGGAGGTCGCCCGTGCCATCGCCGGCGTGGACTTTAACAAGTACGCCGACTGCAACGAGCAGGCCGGCCGCGAGGACACCTGCTACGAGCGCAAGGGGTCGCTGTGCCGCGACAAGCGCAACTGCACCAAGACCCGCTGCCTGGGCTGCGGCTCGGTGTGCGAGGTCTGCTGCGACGTGTGCCCCAACCGCGCCAACGTGGCAATTAAGGTGCCGGGCCTGGCCAAGCATCAGGTCGTCCATGTCGACGGCATGTGCAACGAGTGCGGTAACTGCGCCGTGTTCTGCCCCTACCAGGAGGGTCGTCCCTACAAGGACAAGCTCACCCTGTTCTGGAGCGAGCAGGACATGGAGAACTCCGAGAACGAGGGCTTCCTGGCCGTGGACGAGGACCACTTTAAGGTCCGCGTCGCCGGCACGGTCCGCACCGTCTCGGTCGATGCCGTCAACACCGGTCTTCCCGAGGCCGTCCGCCTGACCATCAGGGCCGTGCGCGACAACTATTCGTACCTTCTTAAGAAATAGGCGAGTCTCTTATGGCCAAATCCATTCAACATAACGTGGCCTACGTTGCCTGCGGAAGTGGTTGCGCTTCCGCAGGCGGCGACGCCCGCTGCAGCGAAGGCTGCATTGGCTGTGGCGCCTGCGTCACGGCCTGCCCCCACGGCGCCATTGCGCTGGTCGATGGCATCGCCCGCGTGGATCGCTCCAAGTGCACGGGCTGTGGCCTGTGCGGTATGGCGTGCCCGCAGCGCGTGATTGCCTTCGTTCCCGGCTACCAGAACATTCTGGTGCGCTGCAACAACACAGATAAGGGCGCCATCGCTCGCAAGATCTGCGACACGAGCTGCATCGGTTGCGGCATGTGCGCTAAAAAGTGCCCTGCCGGCGCTATCCGCATCGAGGACAACTGCGCCCATATCGACGGCGTGGACTGCCTGTCGTGCGGCATGTGCGCCGTCGTCTGCCCGCATGGCGCCATCCACGACCGCACCGGCATCGCCGCCGGCGTGTAGAAGGGAATCACCATGGCACAGGAATTCACTTTTACCGTTAACGGCGTCGAGCGCACGACGACGGAGAATAAACCGCTGCTGCGCTACCTGCGCGACGACCTGCATATCCATTCCGCCAAGGACGGCTGCTCCGAAGGTGCTTGCGGTACCTGCACCATCCATGTGGACGGTGCGGCCGTCAAGGCGTGCGTGCTGACCACTGCTCTTGCTGCCGGTCGCAACATCGCAACCGTCGAGGGCCTGCCCGAGGACGTGCGCGAGGCCTTTGTGTACGCCTTTGGCGCCGTGGGCGCCGTGCAGTGCGGTTTTTGCATTCCCGGCATGGTCATGGCGGGCGCAGCGCTCATCGCCGAGGACCCCGAGCCCACCGAGGAGCAGATTAAGTACGCCATTCGCGGTAACGTCTGCCGCTGCACCGGCTACAAAAAGATTATCGAGGGCATCTCGCTGGCCGCTGCGGTGCTCCGCGGCGAAAAGCAGATCGATGAGGACCTGGAGCGCGGCGATGACTACGGCGTGGGCAAGCGCGCCTTCCGTATCGACGTGCGCAAGAAGGTGCTCGGCGAGGGCAAGTATCCCGACGACATCGACGAGCTCGATCAGCCGGGCCTGACCTATGCCAGCGCCGTGCGCTCCAAGTATCCGCGCGCCCGCGTGCTCTCCATCGACACCTCCAAGGCCGAGGCCCTGCCCGGTGTGGTGGGCATCCTGCGCGCCGAGGACGTGCCGGTCAACCAGGTCGGCCACCTTATCCAGGACTGGGACGTCATGATCGCCCAGGGCGATATCACCCGCTGCGTGGGTGACGCCATCGTGCTGGTGGTTGCCGAGGACGAGGCGACGCTCGAGAAGGCCAAGAAGCTCGTAAAGATTGACTACGAGCCGCTGGAGCCCGTGCGCAACATTGTCGAGGCCAAGGCTGCCGACGCCCCGCGCCTGCACGACAGCTTCTTTGCCTTTGGCAACACGGTGGAGCTCAAGGACAACGTGTGCCAGAGCCGTCACGTGACGCGCGGCGACGCCGCCAAGGCGCTGGCAGAAAGCGCGTTTACCGTGACGCAGCGCTTTACCACGCCCTTTACCGAGCATGCCTTCTTGGAGCCCGAGTGCGCCGTCGCCTTCCCGTACAAGAACGGCGTCAAGGTGCAGTCGACCGACCAGGGTGCCTACGACACGCGCAAAGAGTGTGCCCACATGTTTGGCTGGGACAACGAGCCCGAGCGCGTGGTCGTCGAGACCATGCTTGTGGGCGGCGGCTTTGGCGGCAAGGAGGACGTGTCCATCCAGCACCTGGCCGCGCTCGCCGCATATAAGTTCCAGCGTCCCGTGAAGTGCAAACTCACGCGCGCCGAGTCACTCGCGTTCCATCCCAAGCGCCACGCCATGGACGGCACCTTTACGCTGGGCTGCGACGCCGAGGGCAACTTTACCGGTCTGGACTGCGAGATCAACTTTGACACCGGCGCCTACGCGTCGCTGTGCGGCCCGGTGCTCGAGCGTGCCTGCACGCATGCCGTCGGCCCCTACAAGTACCAGAACACCGACATTCGCGGCTTTGGCTACTACACCAACAACCCGCCCGCCGGCGCGTACCGCGGCTTTGGCGTTTGCCAGTCCGAGTTTGCGCTCGAGAGCCTGATCGACCTGCTGGCAGAGAAGGTCGGCCTGGATCCGTGGGAGATTCGTTACCGAAACGCTATCGAGCCGGGCGAGGTTTTGCCCAACGGCCAAATTGCCGATTGCTCCACGGCGCTGAAGGAGACGCTGCTCGAGGTCAAGGATGCCTACTATGCGCATCCCGGACACGCCGGCATTGCCTGCGCCATGAAGAACGCCGGCGTGGGCGTGGGCCTGCCCGATGCCGGCCGCTGCAAGATTCGCATCGAGGACGGCGTGGCCGTGGTCTATGCCGCCACGTCCGACATCGGCCAGGGCTGCAACACCGTCTTTTTGCCTGTCTCTTATACACATCTCCGAGCCCACGAGACGTAGAGGAATCT
>USEK01000151.1 GCA_900553705.1 uncultured Collinsella sp. | reverse complement strand
AAAATAGACTTTCCTTACTGCACGGAGAGCACGTCGGCAAACGCCTGAATGGCGGTCGCCGCCTGGCCGAAGTCGCGCATCTGCTGGTCGATGCCGAGCTTGATGAAGGGGATCCCAGCGGCGTCGAGCGCCTTCTTGAGGTACGGGAACTCCATCTCCTCGGGATCGCAGAACTGCTGCATGAACAGCACGAGGCCCTGTGCGCCGGACTCCTTGACCATGTTGGCCACGAACTCGCCGCGGCGGTTCTGGTTGGACTGCGGATCGTAGAGCAGGACGTCGTAGTCGATGTTGGTGAACTGATCGACGAGCGCCATCATCGGGTCGCCCTCTTCGCTCGCGTCGGTGCGGAAGGCACGGGACTCGTGGGCGACATCGTCCGCCGCGATGGCAACGTTGTTGTCCTTGAAGATCTTGAGCAGCGTCGGGTTGTCGCAGATGATGCCGGAGGTGACGACCTTCACGCCGTTCCACTTGGCCTCGGGCAGCGCCTTGAGCTCGGCGTTGAGGGCCTCGAGCTTTTCGGTGTACTCGGCCTTATCCATGAACCAGGCAGCCTTTAAGACGGCCGAGCGCATGATCGGGTCGATAACGTCGCAGTGGTCGCTTGCGAGCTTGACGAACTCACGGCGGGCAGCGCGGGACTTGTTGTAGACCTTGATGGCCGCAGCGATGTCCTCGCTCTTGATCTCGTGACCGGCGATCTTTTCAAGACCGGCCTTGACGTTGTTGTACTGATCCAGGCAGAACTGCTTGCCCCAGTCGGCAAAGCGGTTCTGAGGATGGGCGAGGAAGATGCACGGCAGCTTCTCACTCATGGCGACGCGGATGTTCTGGCTCATGGGGCGCAGCGTGTCGCAGATGGTCGGGGTAATGACACCGTCCAGCAGATCCATCGTGCCGTCGAGCAGCATCTCGAGGTCGAGCTGGGCGATGGTGCAATAGAAGGTCGCGCAGTATTCCTTGGAGCGCTGCTCGGTCTTGTTGTTGCTGCCCCACATGCCGAACGGCATCATACCGGCGGCGTAAACCAGCTCTTCGGGGGCGTAATAAGGCATCACGCCGATGCACTTTTTGCCGGCGTCCTTATAGGCCTTGAGCTGGCCCTTGGGATTGGCGGCAACAGCGGAAAATTCATTAACGATAGCTTCGATACTCATTTTTGCACGCCTCCTTAGTCTTTCTTGTTGGCTTCCATAGCCTCGACCAGACCCTGCACGCGGGTCGCGTACTGCGCTTCGTTGAAGTTGCGCGGGTCAGCCTGGTCGCCGTCGAAACCGGCGCAGGGCACGCCGAGGTCAGCGGTGAAGCGGCGCTGCATTTCGGCCATGTAACCGGACCAGGGCTTGCAGGAGCGGTTGTAGTGGACGAGCACGCCGTCGACCTTGTTGTCGCGGCAGATGCCCTCACGCCAGGCAACGCCCTGCTCGATGCAGACGGAGTTCGGAGCCTTGTAGTAAGCGCGGGCCATTTCGTCCATGTTGTTGTAAACAAAGCCGCACGCGGGCGCGTACACAACTGCGGTGACGTTGATGCCGTTCTCCTTGAGGGGCTTAAAGAGGTTCGGGAGCTTCGGCCAGCAGGGGATGCCCTCGAACATGACGCGGTACTGCTCGGGGAAGGGCAGCGTGGAGGTGCCTTCCTCAATGTTCTTCTGCAGGTCCTTGGACAGGAGTTCGAAGGCGTCGGCAGCAGCTTCCTTGCCGCGGGCAGTGACGACGTCGGCCATGTGGTTAAACAGGTCGAAGCCGCTCATCGGGGCGGGCTTGTACTGCAGGAAGTCGCAGACCTTCAGCCAGTTCTGTGCGGTGCGGTTCGCGTGCTTGCAGGCAAGCTCGAACTTCTTCTCGTCGAACTTCTTGCCGGTGAGCTTCTCGAGCTCATGGATGGCGTTGTCGAACTGGGCGCGGACGTACTTGACAGCGGAATCGCTGACTTCCACGGTGTTGTTGTAGGGGATATCGACCATGATGAGGGGGATGTTGCACATACGGGCGATATTCTCGTACCACTTGGTCATGCAGTTGCAGATGTTGTTGCAGCACAGGACAAAGTCCGGCTGGGGGATGCGCATCTGCTTGTAGGGCTTGATGGCCTCGCGGCGGAAGTTCTTGTAGGCGATCTCCTTCTCGGTGGTCTCGGGCAGAGCCTCGATCTCGTGGATATCGTCCAGAACCGTGTAGGGGACCTGCGTCTTGGGGTCCTTCTTGGGCTTGCCGGTCTCAGGATCGATGACGACCTTGCCGTTTTCGTCCTTGAGGGGCTTGCCGCTGTTGGGGTCGATGATGAACTCGAGCGTTTCGGGGTCGAACTTGCGGCTGGCGCGCTTACCGGCGGCGTAAGCCAGGGAGATACGTGCGTAACCGCAGATATCGTTGTCGAAGCCGAGATCCTCGGCAGCCTGGCACATGATCTCACCGTCGCGCTGGGCGGCGATACCGGCAGCCTGGTTCTCGGGATACATCACGTTGAGGTCAAAGGCCTCAGCAAGCTCACAGGGGAACTTGGAGCTGGACCAACCGACCAGCTTACCCTGCTTCTTCGCTTCACGGGCGTCGGCATAGACGTCATCGACGACCTTGCGCAGAGCAAGCACGCCGGGACTGACTTGTTTAGCCATGATTGATTCCTCCTAATGCGATATAGAAAAATTTGATAACGAATGATGGGGATTATTTGTTCTTCAAAGCCTTCTGGTAGGCAAACAGAGCGGCGCCGAGCGCACCGTTATACTGCGTGAGGGGCGTGGTGTGGATCTCGTGGCCGAGCTGCTCCTGAAGGGCTTTCACGATGCCGTGGTTCTGTGCGACACCGCCGGTCATCACCACGTCGTCGCGCACACCGATGCGGTGGCAGAGGCCGGAAACGCGGCCCGCGACGGACTTGTGGATGCCGTGGATGATGTCGCACTTGTTTGTGCCCATGGCGAGCTGTGAGATGACCTCGCTCTCGGCGAACACCGTGCAGGTCGAGCTGATACCGACCTCCTTGGTCGACTTGTCGCCAAGATCGCCCAGTTCTTCGACCTTCACCTCAAGCACGCGGGCCATGACATCGAGGAAGCGGCCGGTACCGGCTGCGCACTTGTCGTTCATGACGAAATTTTTCATCATGCCGTTCTCGATCTCGATGACCTTCACGTCCTGCCCGCCGATATCGACGACCGTTCTGACAGATGGATCCAGGAAATGGGCGCCCCTTGCATGGCAGGTGATCTCTGTGATACTCTTGTCGCCATCAGAGATCGCAGTTCTTCCGTATCCTGTGGTCACGACTGCATCGATGTCTTCTCTGTTAAGGTTAGACTGTCTGAGTGCTTCTTCCAATGCACGCTCCGCGCCATTCGCGGCCCCTGCTCCTGTCGGCATGATCACGCTGGAAACAATCTTTTTGTCTCTGTCCAGAATCACAACATCCGTGCTGGTAGAACCACTGTCGATTCCTGCAAAATATCCTTTACCCATGGTTTTCTCCCTTCTCGTTTCTGTCTCTATGTTCAGGCTCTCTGCAAAAGCCTCCAGACGTGTGCTCAGCTGCCCGCTGCTCTGCACGGTATAATCCGATTCGATCTTGAGGAGCGGCACATCGGTATGGCCTTTGATATCAGAATATTCAAAGCTGTAAAAATCACAGAACTTTACGGTATGATAAATGATCCCCTTTAAAGATGGATCCTGATAAAGCTGTTTACGGCCTGCATGATCCATCATGCGCATGCACGGGATCTGGTGAAGAAGTTCCTCCGCATACCATTCCATAAGCTGGTCAAAGTCCAGATCTGCTTCCGGGAGGGTGTCTCCCACGGAACGGTTGTTGACACAGGTCTCATTCACTACAGGAAGCGGCATGGCATCCTGTGTCTGTCTCTTATACACATCTGACGCTGCCGACGACTAGTCGAGTGTAGAT
>USEK01000150.1 GCA_900553705.1 uncultured Collinsella sp. | reverse complement strand
CGGCAGCGTCAGATGTGTATAAGAGACAGCTTTTTGAACAAGGTGGCAGCACGTAACCTATTCCGCTACAAAAAGCGCGCTTTTATGACTATCTTCGGTATCGCCGGCTGCACGGCGCTCGTGATCTGCGGTATGGGCATTCGCGACACGTCGGTGGCGCTTTCGCCCAAACAGTACGGGCATATCACGCGCTACGACCTGCTGGCGGTCGCCAATCCCGACGATTTTTCGCAGACGTGCGCGGCGTTGGATGAGCGCAGCGCGGCCAATGATTCCAACGTGACCGTGACTTCGACGCTGCCAATTATGACCGACAACGTCACCTTTACATTTGGCGGTAAGAGCGAGACCGTGCAGCTCATCGTGATTCCCGACGACCGCACGGGTGACTTGGGCGATTACGTTCGCCTGGAGGATGAGTCCAAAGAACCGCTGCCTTTGCATGACGGAGACGTGTATCTGAGCAAAAGTTCACAGCTGGTGCTGGGGATTCAGCCGGGCGATACGGCTCACGTTCAGGATTCGTCGCTCAATGTTGCCAAGGTCAAAGTCAGCGACATTTCGCTTAACTATCTGGGCAACACGCTTTACATGACGCAGGGCACCTATGAGCGTGCGTTCGGTCGAAGCACACGTCTTAACGGCGTCTTTGTGCTGCTTAAGGGTTCGTCGGCCGACCAGATTGCGTTTAGCAAGAATCTTAAGAGTGACGGTTGGCTTACGATTTCGAGTACGGCCGAGCATTGGGAAAACTATGAGGCGAACTTTACGATCATCAATTCGGTCGTGGTGCTTGTAACCTTTATGGCGGCGTGCCTATCGTTTGTGGTGGTGTTTACGCTGTCCAACACCAACATTTCGGAGCGCAAGCGCGAACTGGCAACCATCAAGGTGTTGGGTTTCCGCCGCGGCGAGGTACACCACTACGTTAACAAGGAGACGCTGATTTTGACGGCGATTGGTGCCGCGCTGGGCGTTCCACTGGGCGATGCGCTTGCCGAGAGCTTTACGTACATCCTGCAGATGCCGTCGCTGTACTTTGACGTTGAGGTCGAGCCGCTAAGCTACGTGCTCGCCGTGGTGCTTTCCTTTGGCTTTACGTTTATCGTCAACCTCGCTACCAATCGCACCCTCAATAAGATCGACATGGTCGGTGCCCTCAAAAGCGCCGAGTAACCTGCCAAAAAGGGACAGGTTTATTTTGGCAGGTTTTATCTGGGCAAACGCCGGGCACCTACGGGCGACCCGGCGTTTGTTGCTTTGCTATCTTTTGCCTGCAGGCGTGGATGAGAGGCTCTCTTTAGCCTTCGAGATTGGGCTTGAATGGGTCGTATGCCACAAAACGGACCTGTCTACTACGTTTAATTGGATACCCTCAACCATGCCGGGAAAACGAAAAATAAAACCGCAGGTAGAAGGCCTGTCGATTTTCGAAAAAGGCGGTCATGGTTGACCTCATCGAGTTAAACGTAGTAGATGACCCCTTTTCGTGGCGGACCATCAAACGAACGCCGACGCTTGTGCTGTAGCCGCTCCGATCATTCGTAAGTTGCGGTGGAATAGTTCCTAGATTCAGCCATTTGCGGGCTAAGCAGGAACTATTTCACCGCAACTTAATTTCAGACCAGGCACCCGCAGCAAGAAGACGAATAGCCTCGGACTCCCTAGTTACCGCAGGAGGCCCCAGGGCTTACCTCCCAAATCTTTCCGCAGGACGGAAAGACCCCGCCGCGCGAAGCGCACGGCGGGGTCCTGACATGTCCGAGGACGATTTGGGAGGTAAGCCCTGGGGCCTCCGATGAGAGCAGTTCCAGCCGAGGCTACTCGTCGCCGAAGCTGATGCCCAGCGCCTTGGCCTCGCGCACCAGATCGCTCTGGGGGTCGACAAACTTGAGCTTGCCGGCGACATCCTCGAGCGGCATGTGGCACATCTTGCCGTCGCGCAGGGCAATCATGTAGCCAAACTCGCCGCGCAGGCAGCCGAGCGCTGCCTCGACGCCGCACTGAGTCGCAAAGATGCGGTCCTGGGCGTCGGGCTGGCCGCCGCGCTGCGTGTGGCCGGGGATGGCGACGCGGGTCTCGCGACCGGTCTTGGCCTCAATCTCCTTGGCGATGTCGTACACAATCGACGGGCTCGTGCGCTCGGCGAGCTTTTTCTTGTACTCCTTCTTGGACAGCGCCGCGTCCTCCTTGGAGATAGCGCCCTCGGCGACGGCTACGATGGTAAAACGGCTGCCGGTCTCCATGCGATGCTCGATGGTCTTGATGACGTTATCCATGTCGTAGGGAATCTCGGGAATCAGGATGACGTCTGCGCCGCCCGCGACGCCGGCATACAGCGGGATCCAGCCAACCTTGTGGCCCATGATCTCGATAACGAACACGCGCCCATGGCTCGAAGCGGTGGTGTGGATGTCGTCGATGCACTTGGTAGCGACGTCGATGGCGCTCGTAAAGCCAAACGTCAACTCGGTGCCCCAGGTGTCGTTATCGATGGTCTTGGGCAGGGCGATAACGTTGAGGCCCTCTTCGCGCAGGCGGTTGGCGGTCTTGGTGGATCCGTTGCCGCCCAGCATAAACAGGCAGTCGAGCTGCAGCTTATGATAGGTGTGGACCATCGCCGGCACCTTCTCGACGCCGTCGGCCTCGGGGGTATCCAGGCGCTTGAACGGCGTGCGGCTCGTGCCTAGGATGGTGCCGCCGCGGGTGAGGATGCCGCTAAAATCGGCGGGCGTCATGACGCGGAACCTGCTGTAGATAAGGCCCTGGTAGCCGTCCTCAAAACCATAGATCTCGATAGGCTCTTCGCTATTGGTTATAAGCGTTTTGACGATGCCGCGCATGGTGGCATTGAGCGCCTGGCAGTCGCCGCCACTGGTAAGAAGACCGATTCTAAGCATGATGAATCCTTCCGGGCAAGTTATAACATGCGCATAAGTTTACCCCCGCACACTGTTGATACGGGGGTAAAACGTGTTAGCCCAAGCGTATAGAAATGTAAACAACGTCAGGTGAGCGTAAGATCGACGGGCTTGGCTCCTTACAGTGCGAAGGCATCGACGTCGCCCCAGTGGCGGCGCAGCGTGATGGCGGCGGCGGGTTCGGTATTGTCAAAGACGACCGACCATTGCGTATTACTGGTGATGTCTTCCGGATTGGGCTCTTGTGCTGCGCCGCGCAGGGCTTCCCAGACAATCGTTTCGTCCTGGGCACCGACATGGGCGTCAAGGACATCGGCGATTGCGACGGCGCGCTCTTTACCATGACCCAGCTCACCATTCTTTTGGTCGGGCAGCACTTCGTCGCCATAGCAGGCGTAGAAGTTCGTAACCTGGCGTACAGGAGTCGCTTTGAAAGCGCGGTCCGGATCGCGCGGATCCCACTCTACTACGCGCGCGTCACCGGCGGCGTCGTTGATAAAGAAGTGGTAATCGCGTCCTGCCATGGCGTGCATGTCGTAGGCGGAAAGCAGGTCGACAGCTTCTTGCGTGGTGGCGGCACGTTCGAGCACCAGACGGATGGCGAGCGAGGTATTGATGACGGGGCGTTGCGTGTCCTGGTCACAGGGCTTGGAATCCAGGGTGAGTACGGCAATGGACACGCCACATTCGTTAACACCGTCGAGCTGGGCAAACGGGCCCATGAGTGCGGCGGCGCGTCCAGCGACGGAGTCAAGCGGAGTGTTATCGCCCAGGTTGTTAAGGGCGGCAAGCCCGATTGAGGCATAGCCGCCGCGTGGGTGATTGCGTACCAGCAGCGCCGAGGTGTCGTCCTTAAAGTCGTAATTGCGACCGGTGCGCACACGGCCTTCGGCATCTACGGCGACAAAAGCGCTGCAGGCAAACTGGGGCGCCTGGACATGTGCCGGCACACCGGGCAGCACCTGCGCCACTACGGCATCGATGTAGGTCTGGTCGTCGCGCACGCCAGCGGCTGTCTCTTATACACATCTCCGAGCCCACGAGACGTAGAGGAATCTCG
>USEK01000149.1 GCA_900553705.1 uncultured Collinsella sp. | reverse complement strand
CCCGCATCGGGACGCTGCAGATAGCTCATCATCTCTTCGATAAAGTCGGGGCTTATGACCTCGGTATCGTTGTTGAGCAGCAGCAGATAGTCGCCCTTGGCATGCTCCACGCCAAAGTTAATGATCTGGGAGTAATTGAACTCACCCGGCCAGTACACAACGCGCGCGCTACCTTTGCCCTCAGATGCCGCGACCACGCGCTCCGGCAGGGTTTCGTAATACGCAAACGTCTCCGGGGCTTCGCTGTTGTTCTCCACCAAGACGATCTCGTAGTTGGCATACGTGGCCTTCTGGGCGATCGACATCGCACAAGCATCGAGCGTCTCAACATGGTCCTTGGTGGGAATCACAATGCTCACCAGTGGCGCAGGCTCCGGCAGCGCATAGCGCATGCGGTAGACAAACGGCGTCTCGGTCTCCTCGACCGTTCCGCAAATGCCCAGCGCGTTAAAGTGGCGCTGCAGCGCAAGGCGCCCGGCTTCAATAGCATACGGCTTGCTATCAGCAGAACCGTCGGCGGTCGATCCCGGATGCACGCGCCAGTGATACAGCACATGCGCAACGTGCTCAAACCGCGCGCCGGCTGCAAGGCAGCGAAGCGTCAGGTCGTAATCCTGGGCACCCGCAACGTCTTCTGGAGACGTGCCAATGTGATCGATGAGCGCCTTCTCCACCATCAGGAAATGCGTCACGCAGTTATGGCTATAGAGCAGATCGACATTGAGCCGCATCTTAAAGACCGGCTGACCCCACTCCCCCGTTTTCTGAAACATGTCCTCGTCGCAGAACAGGACCTGGGGGCGCTCGCCCTCGGCCGCCTTATTCAGCGCGGAAACATAGTGGAATAACGCGTCCGGTTCCAGAATGTCGTCATGGTCCAAGAACGCGATGTAGTCGCCCATCGCCTGCTCAATACCTGCGTTGGTGTTGAGCACAATGCCGCCGTTGCCAGGCAGCTCAATACGACGAACCCGCTCGTCGTTGACACCTGCCGCAAGATTGGCCACCGCGTCCCATTCGGGCGAGGCGTCCATAAGGAGCAGTTCCCAGTTGTCATAGCTCTGGGCTTGCACCGAGTCCAGCAGCTCGCGCAGGTAGACCCGATCAGTCTTGTAGCACGGCACCACAATGCTCACGAGCGGCCTATAGGCAAAGGCCGCCGAAGCGACACGCTGGCACGCCAAATCGCCCGGCTTTGCGCGATGTTGCTCAAACCAACGTCGATAAGCTGCGTCGTCTGCACGCGCGTCCTTCATGCGGTTCCAGCTGTCATCGAACATGCCGTTGTACAGGCGACCATCCATGGCGCAAAACCCGCTCTGGATCTGCTCCGTGGGATCGCTCACAATCGCGACAAAATCTCGTATATCCTGAGGCATCTCAACGCTCAGATACGTTTTATTGACGCGGCAACCGTTGCGCTGCGGCACATCGACCTGCGATTCAAACACATGCACAGTGACATCGATGGCATTCATATGCGTATCGAAGATCTGGAGCTCAGGTGCGCACTGGGGGTCTCCCGCCCAGGTAACCTCATAGCGCCACACCGCGCCGGCGTCTGCCGGTAAATAACGAACGGCATCGATCTCATAGCGACCGCAGCACTCGCTGCGCTGTGCATCGCGAACGAGCGCACACATCGCAGGCTTTGCTTTGTAGTTAATCTTGGATTCCAGCTTGGCCACGCGGCTATCGAGGCGAATGGAGCCCAACCTTTGGCCACCGGATGCAAAAACGACATCCATCGACGCGCCATCCAAAAACGGAAGCACCAAAATGGCGAGCTCGCGCTCGTAATCGGAAACGGAAGGGCAAAGCGCCAGCACACGGCCATGATCGACCGGGAGCACCAGCGACGGCACACAAGAACCACTCGCCGTCGCATGGGCAAACGCTTGAGAACCCTCCCGCTCAATAAGCGCGGCGACATCCTGACCGGCAAAACGAAGCAGCACAAAAAGACGGCCCTGACTGCGGCAAAGTGCCAAACGCTTGATACTCATCTACACTTCTCGCTTTCCCAGGGCGTTCGCTGCCATGCGTTTGCAGGCACCCAGGCGCCCAAACCTCAAGACGTCGTAATCGAACATGAGCTTTTTGCACTCACGGGCATTGGTGGCCTTGCTGGTAAGCGCCGCACGCACCATAGCAGCAACAGAAGAAGCGCATTGTGCGAGCGCAGCATCGTTGCCCACGGCAGAACCGGCAAGCGCTGTGGCAACGGCAGCAAACACCTTGCCGCAGCCCGTACCCAGAAGCCTGAGCGCATCGTACAGCACAAGATCGCACAGGAAATATGCCAGGTCATCGGCGTGCTGAGCATCGAGACCGTCGCGCTGCCAGTCAGCCAGCACCGCGGAGTAAATCTTCACGTGCTCCAGCAGACGTGTCTCGTCGTCGTAGCGCATGGTGTCCATGAGCGAACCCTTGCGCGCCACGCGGTAGTCATACAGCTTGCTCGAGATAAGCGCGGTCTTGTGCGAACGACCGTACACGGCAAAATCGAAGACCTGGTCCTCGCCATACTTAACGGTTTCGTCGAACACGATCCCGTTGCCCAGCAAAAACTCACGCTTGCAGGCGGTGCGCCATGCAAAGGGGCGAGACGCTTCCTTAAACAGCAGGTCAGAGCTATAGCCCACAAACGACACATCACGCGGGCTCAGCACATAGTTAAGCCACGGATACCCCGCCTCCAGCGGATACGGGTTCGCGCCAAAGGTCAAAACGTCGCAGCTCTCGCGCTCAAAGGCATCGACGATCACACGGCATGCATCGGGCGTAAAGCGGTCGTCGGAATCCAAGAACGCGACGATAGGCGCCGTGGACGCAGCGATGCCTGCATTACGCGCGCTCGACAGACCGCCGTTCTCCTTATCGACCAGCGTAAAGCGCGCGTCCTTTTCGCAATAGGCAGCCGCAATATCGCGCGAACCGTCCGGCGAGCCGTCGTTGACCAGCACGCCTTCCCAATCGGGCATGTCCTGCGCAAGCAGGGAGTCCAGGCACCAGGCCAGGCACTCCTCCACGTTATAGATGGGAACGACAACGGAAATCTTAGGGGTAGCCATAATCACGTGCTCCTACTGCGCCGCCGGCACGTCGTCGGGATGCGGGTTATCGCCGTAGGCGCGCTGATACGTCAGCACGCGCCAAACCAGCGGCAGGCCGCCGATCTTAAAGTAGTGTTTAAACGTATTGAGCTTGCCCGGCTTCTTAAAGTCAAAGCGCGAATCGATATAGGCGCGAGGCGACTTGACCATCAGGCGCAAGTCGGTCTCGCCACGCGGATCAAACAGCGACAGGTCAAAGCGACCGGCATCCCAATCGGCCTTCAGCTCGGGTGAAGCCTTCTCCCAAAACTGCTCGCGCAACTCATCGACCAGACGCTCATCATTCCAGCGGTACGTATCGACCTTCATGCGCATTAAAATGCCCTGGAGCTGAGCCTTGAGCTCGGGACGCTCGTCCAAAAAACGTTGCATCTCGGCATATTCGTCGCACACGCAAAACACCTTGTTGGGCGAATTAACAGAGCTCTTCTCGTTATCCTGGCGATAGCACAAAATGGGATCCGCAATAAACGCGGCACGCTCGGCGCAAGCCCAAACCTTAAAGTTAAAGCCTGCGTCCTGATACGAGGCACCCGGCGTGGGAAGGAACCGAATCTGATTGTCGTTGAGGAACTCGCGCCGATAGATAGCCGACCAAATGGAAGGTTTGCGGTAGAAGATGCCCGGGCGATCGACGGGGCGATACGCGGCGCCCGTCATATGCTCGTCGATAATCCCAAACAGCTCACGGCGCTCGCTGGGCGTGGACCAATACAGGTAAAAGTCGCCCTTCACCACATCGGCATGCTCAGCATCGGCCTTGGCGACCAGCTTTTGGAGCGAATCCTCAAACATAAAGTCGTCGGACTCAAGGATGCCCACGTACTCGCCGCGCGCCATCTCCAGGCCGCGGTTCATCGAGTCACCGTAGCCGCTGTTGGCCTTGTCGATCATCTTCACACGGGAATCGCGCTCCATGTACTCGCGGATGATATCCGGCGAGCTATCGGTGGAGCCGTCGTTGATCTGTCTCTTATACACATCTGACGCTGCCGACGACTAGTCGAGTG
>USEK01000148.1 GCA_900553705.1 uncultured Collinsella sp. | reverse complement strand
GCGAACCTCCAGTCCGGACCGCCCCGCGGTCCAACTTTCTGTCCGCACCCCCAATTAAAGTCACGGGGCTTTAAACAGGAACTATTTCACCGCAACTGCTGGGGGGATAGACTGCGGCGGCGGCAGAGGCAACGGCAGCGGCGTTGGCAGCTGTGGTAGTGGCAACGGCAGCTGGCAGGGTGTTTTCCGTCTACTTGCTACAGCAGCTCGCCGTGGCGGGCAATGTAGCGGCGCTTTGCCAGCTGGGTGAGCGCGATATAGGCGGTAACGATGCCAATGAGCAGCCCAAAAAAGCTCGTGGGCAGCGGCATGAGGCCGAGCGCATCGGCGATGGGGCTTGCCGGCAGCCAGGTGACGAGCGCCAGGCCCAGCACGGTAAGAACGCACAATGCGGGCGCGGCGTGGTCGCGCGGGCTCGGCAGATGCGGGGAGCGCAACATGTGGACCACGAGTGTCTGCGACCACATGGACTCGACAAACCAGCCGCTCTGGAAGAGCGCAGCAAAGGTCGCCATACCCGCGACGTCGCCCGCGGCGGCAAGCTCGGACCAGCTTGCGTCCACGGCGGCGGGGCACACGACAAAGAAGAGCGCGGCGAAGGTCACGATGTCAAACAGCGAGCTCACGGGGCCCAGCTCGAGCATAAAGCCCTTGATGGACGCGGCGTCCCAGGCACGCGGGCGGGCAGTCCAGGCGTCATCGACGGTGTCCCACGGCAGTGCGATGCACACGATCTCGTAGACCAGCGACAGCAGTACCAGCTGCAGGGCGCTCATGGGCAAAAACGGCAAGAACAGGCTCGCGACGGTCACGGACAGCACGTTGCCAAAGTTGGAGCTCACCGTGGTCTTGAGGTACTTGAGCAGGTTGCCGTAAGTGCGGCGGCCTTCGATGATGCCGCGCTCGAGCACGCCCAGGTCCTTCTGAAGCAAGATGATATCGGCGGATTCCTTGGCAATATCGACGGCCGAATCGACCGAGATGCCGCAATCGCTCGCACGCATGGCGGCGGCGTCGTTGATGCCGTCGCCCATAAAGCCCACGGTGCGGTCGAGCATCTCGCGCATGACACGTACCAGGCGCGCCTTCTGCAGCGGCGAGAGCTTGGCGAAGAGGTGGGTTTTCTCGGCGCGCTCGGCAAGTTCGGCGTCATCGAGCGTATCGATCTCGGAGCCGAGCAAGACGTTGCTCGCATCGATACCAATCTGCTCGCAGACGGTGGCGGCGACGCGGTCGTTGTCGCCGGTTAGGACCTTGACCGCCACGCCCTTGGCCTCGAGGGTGGCGACGGCGCCCGCGGCACTTGCTTTGGGCGGATCGAGGAAGGCCAAAAAGCCCATCAGCACCATGTCGCACTCGTCGGCGATGCCAAACTCGCCCACGCAGCGCGGATTGGTCTTCTGCGCCACGGCAATTACGCGTAGGCCCTCGGCGTTAAGTCCGGCGATCTGCTTGCGAATCTGGGCGAGCTTCTCGTCGGTGAGCGGCTGAGCGATGCCATCGATCTCGACAAAGGAGCAGATCTCGAGCATTTCCTCGGCGGCGCCCTTGGTAACCATCTGGGTTTTGCCTTGGGCGTCGGCGACAACTACGCTCAGGCGACGGCGCGAGAAATCGAAGGGAACCTCGTCGACCTTGGTGTAGCGGTCGCGCAGACTCTGGCCCAGCATAGAATCGGGCACGACGGTCGAGGGCGTCACATCGGCACGGTCGATTACGGCCAGGTCGATAAGATTTTTGAGGCCGGTCTGGAAGAAGCTGTTCAAAAACGCATGGCGCAGCACGCGCGCGTCCTCGTTGCCATCGGTGTTGAGGTAGCGCTCGAGCACGATGCGGTCTTCGGTGAGGGTGCCGGTCTTGTCGCAGCACAGGACGTCCATCGCTCCGAGGTTTTGAATCGCCGGCAGCTCCTTGACGATAACCTGGCGACGGGCGAGGTCCTTGGCGCCCTGCGACAGGCTCGTGGTCACGATGACGGGAAGCATCTGCGGCGTGATGCCCACGGCCACGCTCGTGGCGAACAGCAGCGCGTCGATGACGTTGCCCTTGGTGGCGGCGTTGATGGCAAAGACGGCCGGCGCCATAACGAGCATCAGGCGCACCAGCAGCATGGAGACGCTCGAGACGCCGCGGTCAAACGCGCTTTTTTCGCCGCGCCCGTTGAGCATCTTGGCGATGCCGCCCAGGTAGGTGTCCGAGCCGGTGGCAACGACAAGCGCCATGGCGGCGCCGTTTTGCACGGAGGTGCCGGTAAAGACGATGTTCTTGCAGGCAGAGAGTGGCAGTGCGGAGCCGTCGGCGCCCTCGACGACGGTGACGGCGGTGGTCTTCTCGACGGCCTCGCTCTCGCCGGTGAGTGCGGACTCGATCACAAACAGGTCGCGCGCGGTGATGATGCGGGCGTCTGCTGGCACCATATCGCCGGCAGAGAGGCGGATTACATCGCCGGGGACGAGCTCGTCGAAGGGGATCTCGATGCGCCCGCCGTCGCGCAGGGCGGTGCAAGTGTTGGAGACCAGGTCCTTGAGGGCCTCTGCCGCATTGCCGCTGCGGGCTTCCTGGATAAACTTCATGCCGCCCGATACCAGCAGCATGGTGCCGATGACGATGACCGTGGAGGGGTCGCGCTGCGGTTCGGGCACGGCGAGCACGTCGATGTAGAGCGAGACCAGTGCGAGCGCGGCGAGGATGCCGGCGAAGGGATCGATGAACGCGTCGGCGATGCGGCGGGCGAGCGTTTTGGTCGTTGCCTCGATGGTGTTGGGGCCGACGGCGTTCAGGCGCTCAGTTGCCTGCTCGACGGTGAGGCCGTTTGCCGTGGCGTCAAGCAGTACGAGGGCGTCCTCGGCACTATGGGTGGCGGCGAATATGGTGTTCTTGGACAGGCCGGTATGAGCGGCAGGGCGCGCCGTGCGGCGGCGCTTGGAGATGGCTTCGAGTACCGTGACGGTTTTGAGCATCAGCATAGGGTCCTCCTTGTTGAGGGGAGTTAGCGTACGTGTCGTATGTGCTTCAAAAAACCTAGATGTCGCTCACGTCAAGCTCTTGAGCCCACAAAGGGTGCAGCGCGCCTTTGCGGTGGTTTTGGCGATCTGCCGGTGGCGTTTATGCGTGTGCGGAGTCCTCGCGGCGTGCCGAGGGCGACATGCAGGTTTTTCGACTAGGACTGCCTTCCATGGCACACCTCCTAAAGGCTGAGCGCAGCGCGCTTTGGGTATCTCGTACCCCTTTTTAATCCGCCCGTATTCTTGATGAGGGGGTTTGACATGTCAACCCCATTGTTCGGAAAACCATTCCCCCTGACAAAGCCTTTACAGAATGCCGTGGCCCCAAAGCGCGCCCGCATCGACGCTTCGCCTGCGCTAAACTGGAAGGCACGTACGCGATTACGAGAGGAGCCCGCATGGAGGCTTACAAGCAAGAGTTCATCAAGTTTATGGTCGAGTCCGACGTCCTTAAGTTCGGCAGCTTTACGCTCAAGAGCGGCCGTCAGTCCCCGTTCTTTATGAACGCCGGCGCTTACGTGACGGGCTATCAGCTCAAGAAGCTGGGCGAGTATTACGCCCAGGCCATCCACGATAACTTTGGCGACGACTTTGATGTGCTGTTTGGACCGGCCTACAAGGGTATTCCGCTGGCCGTCGTGACCGCAATTGCCTACCACGAGCTGTACGGCAAGGAGGTCAAGTACTGCTGCGACCGCAAGGAGGCCAAGGACCACGGTGCCGATAAGGGCAACCTGCTGGGTTATGAGCCCAAGGACGGCGACCGTGTGGTCATGGTCGAGGACGTTACCACCAGCGGCAAGTCCATCGACGAGACCTATCCCAAGGTCAAGGCTGCTGCCGATGTCGAGATCAAGGGCCTGATCGTGTCCCTCAACCGCATGGAGGTCGGCAAGGGCGGTGTGACCACCGCGCAGAAGGAGATCGAGGCCAAGTACGGTTTCCCCGTCGCGAGCATCGTCTCCATGGCTGAGGTCGTCGAGACCCTCTACAACCACGAGATCGACGGCAAGGTTGTCATCGACGACGAGCTCAAGACCGCCATCGACGCCTACTACGAGCAGTACGGAGCACGTTAGTTACGGCGTTTTACCAAACGCCGTAACTGCTCGACGCTGCGCGGGCCGCATTTGGACAATCTGACGTTCAACTTCAAGGGCGCGAC
>USEK01000147.1 GCA_900553705.1 uncultured Collinsella sp. | reverse complement strand
GTGCTCTACCAACTGAGCCATGTCCGCTTACGAGGATTAATCTTACGTGATACCCGCATCCTATGCAAGAACTTTTTTTGAAAAGTTTTGCGACGCCCTCGCGAACCTCGCAAAGACATCAGCCACCACGGAAAGCACAGGCAAACGCAAACTCGCCGCAAGAGGCCCCTACAACTCAGCGAGCATGATCCAGGCAGAGCTGTCCTGCGCGAGCCTGCCGTCTACAAGCGGTGATGAGGTGAGCAGGACCCTGCCCGCCGGCAGCTCCACGGGTGCTGCACCGAAGTTCGTCACACACGCCCAGCCGTTGTCGCGGCGATAGGCGATGACGCCACCCTCAGCGCCCTCGGCACCATCCGCAAGGCCGGTGCGTCCGTCAAGATCAAGCCACTTAAGATCGTTGGCGCACCCGCGCAGCTTGCGCCGCAGCCAGAGGGCGTCACGATAGAGCGCAAGCATCGATGTCGGGTCCGCTTCTTCCCTATCGGCAGCGTAATCGGAAAACCATGCAGGCTGCAGCAGATGGGGCGCCGCATCGGCGTCCGCCGGTGAAAACCCAAACGATCCGCCCTGCGCGGGATCGTCCGCCGCCACCCACGGCAGGGGCACACGGCAGCCGTCGCGCCCCTTCTCGCGCTTCGGTCCGTGCGTATTGGTCGCAGTAGGATCTTCGAGTGCGGCCCACGGGATATCGGCCACCTCAAAAAGGCCGAGCTCCTCACCCTGATACACGTATGCCGAGCCCGGAAGCGCCAGCTCGAGCAAAAGGGCCGCCCGCGCGCGGCGCTCGCCGAGTTCACGGTCCTCGTCATAAGACGACCCGTCGCGTAAGAGCCAGTCGAGCGCAATCTGGTGGTAGCGCGTCGCCTTGATCTGCGGCAGGGCATAGCGCGTCGCCACGCGCGGCACGTCGTGGTTGGAGAGCACCCAGGTCGAGGCGGAATCGGATTCTATAGCTGCCTTCAAGCCCTCCTCGATTGCAGCGTGCATGTCATCATAGGCCCAAGTGGCCTTGGCAAACTCAAAGTTGAATGTCTGGCCAAGCTCGCTGGGACGCGCGTAGAGATACTGGCGCTCGGGCAGCACCCACGCCTCGGCAACGGCGCTGCGTGGCGGATCATAGCGGTCGAACACGCGGCGCCACTCGCGATAGATCTCGTGGACCTCGTTGCGGTCCCACAGCGGATGGGTGCCGTCGTCAACCATGTCATCGCCCTCGGCGAGATGCCACCGGTCGAGGTCATCGCGGTCGAGATCCTTGGCGAGACCGTGCGCCACATCAATGCGAAAGCCATCGACGCCTCGATCGCTCCAAAACGCCAGGACGTCGCAAAAGAACGCATGAACCTCGGGGCACGACCAGTCAAAGTCCGGCTGCTCGGGCGTAAACATGTGCAGATACCACTGACCGTCCGCGACGCGCGTCCAGGCGGGGCCGCCAAAGTTGGCATTCCAATTGGTGGGAGGCAGCTCGCCATGCTCGCCGCGACCATCACGGAAGATATAACGGGCGCGCTCGGGCGATCCGGGGCCGGCGGCAAGAGCGGCTTTGAACCAGGGGTGCTGGTTGGACGAATGGTTGGGCACGATGTCGACGATGACCTTGATGCCGTGCGCGTGAGCCGCAGTGATCATGTCATCGAAGTCGTCAAGCGACCCGAGACGTGGGTCGACATCGCAGTAGTCCGCCACATCATAGCCGCCATCGACGAGAGGCGATGGGTAAAACGGGCTCAGCCAGATGGCCTCGATACCCAGCCGCTCAAGATAGTCCATCTGCTGGGTAATGCCCGCGATATCGCCCAGACCCGAACCAGTCGAATCCTTAAACGAGCGCGGGTAGATCTGATAGATCGCGGCATCGGACATCCATGGGCGCGACGAGGACTTTTCTGTAGCCATGGGATGAGTCTCCCTTGCAACGAGGTTTTGCGAGATGCCCACGATGATACGCCCAAAGCGGACATTCGCGGCAAACAACGCCACAGCCACGCCCCAAAACGCTCGCTCCCTCTCGGGTTCGAGCCCAAGCGATGGGTACGAAAAAGCCCGGCTACCGTAGTAGTCGGGCTGCTGCGTTTGGAGCGGACAACGGGGCTCGAACCCGCGACCCCAACCTTGGCAAGGTTGTGCTCTACCAACTGAGCCATGTCCGCTTGCGGGTTATTAATTTACGCGAGTTGTCCAAAAGACGCAAGTACTTTTTTCAAAAAACTTGTCTGCCGCATGTTCTTAGTAGCTAAACGCGCTAAAGCGATTGGCTAGGCACACGACTCCAGCGCTCCGCTAAACAGCTTCACCATCTGCACGCGCGTGCCGGCGCCGTCCGTACGACGAGCAACCTCCACGTTATCGACGAGCATACGCATAAGCTTGATACCACGGCCGCGCTCCTCTGATGCGACCGGTTCGCTCGTTTCATCGATAGAATAGCCGGCACCTCGATCAAGCACCTCAACCACAACGCGATCGCCATAGGCCTGAACCGTCAGGACGCACCCGATACCGCCCGCATGGTCATAGGCATTACCCAGCGCCTCCCCCGACGCCAATGCGACATCGTAGCGCTCGTCACGGCGCAACGGAAGCGATTCAAGGAGTTCGGCGATGCGATGTCGGTAGTATGGAAGATTCTCGATACCCTGACGGACCTCGACGCTCTTACTCCAGCGAGGCAGCTCCCCCACCGGAATGGCGGGAATAGGCTCCCGTGTCGGCCCCGCGACATGAAGGATATCGACAAGACGAGCAATCTCCAAAAAGCGAACAACTTCACCCGATGCATTGACGAGCGAGAGCAGGCCTTCTCGCCTCATGAGCTCACGAGCGCGCGTAAGCAGGAATGCCAAGCCCGTCGAATCGATAAAGCTAACAGCCTGACAGTTGATGACGACACGACGCACGCCGCGGCCAATCAAAGCATCCAACCGCCGACGCAGCGCAGGCACCGTGGCGATGTCGATATCGCCTGGTGGCGTCAAAACCGCTATGTCATTCCACTCATTCATACGACTATGGTTCCCCAAAAAAGCCCACTCGATGCATTCGTTTCCCCAACCGTACGGATTCAGCCCGCCCAGCGTCGTCTATGAACGACCCCGTAAAAACTCAAGGGACACCAATGCAATGTCATCGTCCAGCGCCGATTCGGTAAATCGGTCGAGCTCGCCCAAGACCTTGCCGCAGATTCCCGATACGCCCTCACCCGAGACAGAGAGCAGAAGGTCGCGAAGGCGCTGCTCGCCAAAGAAAGCACCCGAGCGGTCACGTGCTTCGATTGTTCCGTCGGTGTACATAAATAGCATGTCACCAGGAGCGAACGTAAACACGCCTGTCTCGTACACCATGCTCTCAAAGGCACCGATTACCCCCGATTGGCATCCAAGCAGCTCGACCTCTCCCCCACGGGCCTCGCCGCCACCCAGCGGCATCGACTCTGGCCTGATGACCATGGTCGGAGGATGGCCCGCCGAACAATACGTTGCGCGTCCGGCTTTAAGGTCAATCTTGGCGATAAAGGCCGTCACGAACGTCTCGACCCTCGAAAAGCCCATAAGCATGCTGTTAAGGGAGCGTGCCATGCGGGCCGGTCCAGCGCCCTCCCAGGCATATGCCGTCAGGGCCGTCTTGACGAGTGCGGACATCGATGCAGCCTCAATGCCTTTGCCAGACACATCGCCCAGAATCATGACGGCGCAATCGTCGGGAAGACGGATGAGCGTATAGAAATCGCCGCCGACCAACGCCGAGTTCGTGGCCGACAGGTACACCGAATCGGCGGCGATTCCCGGAACATCCCCCAGTGAATTTCTCATGCCAATCTGGAGGGTCTGAGCGATATGGCGCTCCTCACGCTTTTGAGATTCGCCTTCATAGATCAGTTCAAAGTCATGGGCCAAGTGCACCAAGTAGTCATATTCAAGGTCATCAATCGGCTCTTGGCTGCCATCACGAAGCAGCAGCGCACGCGTCGTCGGCCCCTTCGCAACAGAAGCAGGAACGATTGCGTCGTTACTGTGCTTGCCATCGCCCTCAGGGCGTGGGCGCCCCGCCTCGATGCCGGCGTCGACGTAGAGACCCTGGCAAGGCAGGCCATGCGCTCTAAGCCAGCCTCCCATAGGCATCGATTCGTCAACTGTCTCTTATACACATCTCCGAGCCCACGAGACGTAGAGGAA
>USEK01000146.1 GCA_900553705.1 uncultured Collinsella sp. | reverse complement strand
CCTCTACGTCTCGTGGGCTCGGAGATGTGTATAAGAGACAGGATGAGGCCCGTCACCACGTTGGAGCTGGGGCGCTGCGTGGCCACGATAAGATGAATACCGGCGGCACGGCCCAGCTGTGCAATACGCACGATCGAGGCCTCGACATCCTTACCGGCGACCATCATCAGGTCCGAAAGCTCGTCGATGATGATGACCAGATAGGGCATCTTTTGCGGCGGGTTATCGTAATGCTCAAACTCGCCGGCGGCCTGCTTTTCGTTATAGGTCGAAATCTTGCGAACGTTGAGGCGCTCGAAGACCTTCAGGCGACGCTCCATCTCGGACACGGCCCACTGCAGCGCACTGGCAGCCTGCTTGGGCTCGGTCACCACGGGCACATAGAGATGCGGCAGGCCGTTATAGCCCGCAAGCTCGACGCGCTTGGGGTCGACCATAATCAGGCGAACGTCCTCGGGAAGGGCGCGCATGAGCAAGGTCGTGATGATGGAGTTGATCATGACCGACTTACCCGAACCGGTGGTGCCGGCGATCAGCAGATGGGGCATCTTGGCGAGGTCGGCGACGACCGGCGTGCCCTCGGCGTCACGGCCGATAGCGAGCTCGAGCGGACCGCCCTTCACATAGGGCAGCACGTCGCCCAGATTGACGTTCTGGCGCTTGCGGTTGGGAATCTCGATGCCCACGAGCGAGGTGCCGGGGATCGGGGCAAAGATACGCACCGACTGGGCGGCAAGCGAAAGCGCAATATCGTCCTCGAGGCTCGAGATCTTGCTCACGCGCTCGCCCTCACCGGGCTGCAGCTTAAAGGTCGTCACCGTGGGGCCGGCGATCCAGCCGACCACGCGGGCACTGCGGCCAAACTCAAGCAAGGTGGATTGCAGTGACTCAGCGGTCTGCTCCAGCTCCTTATCCGAAGACGCGGCAGAAGCCGACTGCGGGTTGGCATGTAGGATTTCGAGCGGCGGAAGCTTGAGGCCGTCCTCTTCTTCGCCCTCGTTATCTGCGGCGCCGCCGTCCGCTCCCCCATCACGAGCCGCAGCCGATTCGACAGCACTCGTGGCAGGCGCATCGGCAACCTTGGGATGCTTTAAGAAGTCGGGAATCTGAGGTGCGGCCGAAACAGGGTTCACGGCAAACGGCGGCTCGGACTCGTCAACCTTGTCCGGATCGTCCTCCATCGAAAGCTGTCCAGTGACCTGACCGCGCTTGGCGTGGCGACGCGGCAGCAAGGTTGTCTTGGCGGTCTCGAGCGGAGCCTCGTCGTCCTCGTCGTCACCCTCGGTGAGCTCAATCTCGCTATCGGACCAAGACGGGTCAGGCTCGCTCGTGTTGAGCTTGGGCGCAGCCTTGCCCTTCTTGGCATGGCGGCGCGGCAGCAGCGTGGTCTTGGCGCGCTCGGCCTCCACGGCCTCGGACACGTCGACAAACGGGTCATCGTCCTCGTCGTCATCCAAAACCGGGTCGGCATCGCCACCCATGAACGTGGTCACCGCGGCGTCAGCCCCCTTCTGGCGAAGAATGCTCAGGTGCGGATGCGCGACGCCGGGAACCGACAGGGCCTCTTCATCGCCCCACGGGCTCGCGTTGACATCAGCACGACGACGCTCGGCAAAATCGGCAGCGCGATCACGCGCAGAGCGCAAAACGCCACCCACCGAAAAGCCGATGATGACCAGGCCAACGACGACAAGGCCCAGCAAGACAACCATGGCGATAGGTTTACCCAGGGCGTTTTGCAAGGCACTTGCGATAAAGGCGCCAATGTAGCCGCCCGAGGCGGAAAGGTTCTGCGGCGCAAACATGAGGTCGCACGAATCGCTCGTGCCCGGCACCATCAGCGAAAGGATAGAGACAATGGCCACAAAGACCACGGCGCCACCCGCGACAGAGCGCACGTTGAGCGGCGAGTCCTCACCCAAAAAGAGCGTGGCGGCAAACAGCAAGATGACGATCGGCAGCACGTAGGCGCCCAGGCCAAAGCCCAGGTGATAGAACCCGGCAACAGCAGCCGTCACGGGCGCTGTTGCCGGTGAGATCACGGCAATGAAGGACGCGATCGCCAAAACGGCGATGACCACGCCGGCGATATCGCGATTGGCCGAAGGCTCGACCAAGGGCTCAAACTCATCGAAGTCCGCCTCGTGGCCCTTATTGGCACGCAGATGGGAACCGGCACCCTTAGCAGATGCCGGTTGGTTATTGGCCTTATTGCCTTTGGCGTTTTGTGCAGATCCGCGCGCCAAACTAAACCTCCATGACGACCGGGATGATCATCGGACGGGTGCGCGTACGGCTCCAGATAAAGTTAGAGAGCGAATCGCGCACGGCCTTGCGAATGGCATCGGAACCGCTGCTGGTAAAGCTGAACTTACCCTTCTCGATCGTCTTCATAATGGACGCGGAGGCATCCTCGGAGAACTGGTCGTCGATGGCAAACGAAACGCCGCGGCCCGAGAACTCGATGGCCTCGATCTTCTTGTGTTTGAGAGAGACGATGGCAACGGCCGTGACCATACCGTCGTTGGCGAGCTTCTGGCGATCGCGCAGGACGATGGGGTCGGTATCGCCGATACGCAGGCCGTCGACGTAAACGACGCCGGACTCGACGGGCGTACCGCGCTTGACGATACCACCGCGCATCTCGAGCGTGTCGCCGTTATCGAGGATAAAGATATGATCGTCCTTGATGCCCATCTTGCGGGCCAGCTGGGCATGGGCGCGCAGATGCACGGCCTCACCGTGAACCGGCATAAAGTACGTGGGCTTGGCCATGGCCATCAGGAGCTTGAGCTCCTCCTGGCTACCGTGACCCGAGACGTGGACGAGAGCGCGGTTCTTATCCCACACGTCGCAGCCGAGCTTGGCCAGGCTGTTGACGACCTGCTGGACGGCCTTCTCGTTGCCAGGAACGGGAGTTGCCGAGAGGATAACGGTATCGCCCTCGTGGATGGAGAGCGTCTTGTGCTCGCCATTGGCCATGCGGGACAGGGCCGACAGCGGCTCGCCCTGCGAACCAGTGCACATGACGACGATCTTGTCGTCAGGAAGATTATCAATATCGAAGGCATCGATGATATCGGCATCATCGATGTTGAGATAACCGAGCTCGCGCGCCACGCGGGTGTTCGTGAGCATGGAGCGACCGGTCACAACGACCTTACGGCCGCACTTGCGGGCGGCATCGCAGATCTGCTGCAAACGATGGATGTGGCTCGAGAACGATGCGACGAACACGCGACCCGGGGCGTTCTTGATGGCGTGCAGCAGGTTGGGACCAACCTCGGCCTCGGACTTGGTAAAGCCGGGAACCGTGGCATTGGTGGAGTCGGAAAGCAGCAGGTCGATGCCCTGCTTGGCAAAGCGGCTGATAGCGGCATAGTCGGGCGTGACGCCATCGATGGGCGTCTGGTCGAGCTTAAAGTCGCCGGTGTGCATAACGGTGCCTTGATTGGTGCGGATGAACACGCCCAGAGCGCCCGGGATGGAGTGCGTCATCGAGAAGAAGTCGAGCGAGATGCCGCCGAGGTTGACATGGCTGCCGCCCTTGACCTCGCGGAACTTGGGCGCGCGGATTCGGAACTCGGAGAGCTTGCCCTCGATAAAACCGAGCGTCAGCTTGCTCGAGAAGATGGGCACCTTGTTGTTGAGGTCCTGCAGCAGGTACGGAAGCGAACCGGTGTGGTCCTCGTGGCCGTGAGTGACGATGATACCGCGGAGCTTCTCCTCGTTCTCCAGAACATAGGTGTAGTCGGGAAGCACCAGGTCGATACCGGGCTGGGAGTCATCCGGGAACATAAGACCGGCGTCGACGAGCACCATGTCGTCGCCGCACTCGAAGACCGTCATGTTCTTGCCGATGCCATCAAGGCCGCCGAGCGGGATGATCTTCAAGGGAGATGATTTTTTAGCTGCCATAGGTTAGTGTGGTTTCCTTTCTTCGAAACGGGTCTGGAACAACCGACGGGGCGCTTCTGGCAAACCGACCGCCGGGAACGTACAAACATGCATCACAGAGTCGATGCAATAACCACAGTATGATACCCATTTGCACAACAACAGACCACCCATGCATCAAAGCCCCATCTGAACCGGTCTATCCCGCCGGTCTGGTCTCAGCGGGCCCGGCACGGGCTAAGTTTCCTGCTCTACAGTCCTGCGCAAGACGGAAAGCACATTAAGTGCTTTCC
>USEK01000145.1 GCA_900553705.1 uncultured Collinsella sp. | reverse complement strand
CGTGGGCTCGGAGATGTGTATAAGAGACAGCCGGGGCGATAACCTTGAGCTCGGGGTCGAGGGCCTTGACGGCGGCCTCAAAACGGACCTGGTCGTTACCCTTGCCGGTGCAGCCGTGGGCGACGTAGGTCGCGCCAAACTCGTGGGCGACCTCAACAAGCTTCTTGGCAAGCAGCGGGCGAGACAGAGCGGAGAGCAGCGGGTACTTGTTCTCGTACATGGAGTTTGCCGCGATGGCTTTAGTCAGGAACTCATCGGAGAACTCGTCGCGCAGGTCGAGCACCTGGCAATCGAGAACGCCCAGGTCGAGCGCCTTCTGCTTCTTGGCATCCAGTCCGGTCTCTTCCTGGCCCACGTTGCCGCAGACACAAACGACATCGAGATTCTTCTCGTCCTGGAGCCACTTGACACATACGGATGTATCAAGACCACCGGAATATGCGAGAACGACTTTTTCCTTGCTCATGGCTGTTTCCTTTCGCCCTTGGTAGCTAGTTAGAACATCGGTCAGTTGCAAGTCACCTTGAGGTCAAAAACCGTGCAATATCAGGTTATTCAGCAGAATGCATCACAGGCATGCCCTAGAAACATGCGGCTATGTCGTGCTTAAACCCAACGACCTCAAAATGACTCTGTTGAGGCATTGCGCCCCATGCGGACAGAGACGATTGTTATCGTCGTCGGGAAATTGCGCGCTGGCGTCGGATGGCATTGTCTGCAGTGGTGATGATCTTTACGAACTGCATCTGCCTCTCCTCTCACGTATCGCCGGGCGCAATTCAAATATCGCAAACGGTACCTTTTCCTCGGTAAACGGCTCTTTTGCCGTCTCCGTTTTCGATGTTCGCTATATTACGATAAAGTGCACGCTGCGCAAGCGACAAATTCAAATTTCTGAAAAGTTTTTTCATTAGTTTGTGAATTGCAGTGCAAATACGCACCATTCCTGCGAAAATACGCTCGACTACTAGTTGATGGTTATAACGTCTGAAACAATCTCGAAACGAAAGGCGCTTTTTTATGCAAACTTACGAATCGGACGCCAACATCGGCAACATTAAGATTCTCGCCGTCGATATGGACAAGACGCTGCTGACCGACGAGCGTGTGCTGCCCCAGGGTCTTGATGAGCGCCTGGACAAGCTCGCCGACGCCGGCATCGTATTCTGCCCCGCCAGCGGACGTCCCGCCCCCAAGCTCGAGGAGATGTTCGAGGGCATCAAGAACCGCCTCGCCTTTTGCCCCGACAACGGAGCGTGCGTGATCTATCGCGGCAGCTATATCTATAAGAGCAATATTGACGTGGAGCTGTATCAGCAGGTCTTGAACCGTGCCTCGGAGGATCCTCGCGCTGTCCCCGTCCTGTGCTGCTTCGACGAGTTCTACGTGCTTGCCCGCGACCATCAATACCACGACGAGATCAGCGTCTACTACAACACAATCAACTACGTCGACAGCTTTGAGGGCATTGATTTCGAGTCCAACAAGATTTCGGTCTTCTTCCCCGGCTACGACGCCGAGCCCGCTTTCCGCGAGACCTATAGCCCCGAGTTCTCGGACAAGCTCTACGTCACCAACGCCGGGCGCGAGTGGATCGACTTTATGAACCTGGGCGTCGACAAGGGCGCCGGCGTCGCGCACCTGTGCGAGCACCTGGGCATCGATATTGCCGATGCTGCCGCCGTGGGTGATACCTACAACGACATCCCCATGCTGGAGCGCGTCGGTCACAGCTTTATCGTGGACAACGCCGAGGAGCATATGAACGCGCACGCCAAGTGGCGCATTCCGAGCAACAACGACGGGGGCGTACTGACGCTCATCGACGCCATCCTGGCGGCTCGTTAACGTTGCTCGTCGGACCTGGACGGGTGAGGCGGGTAAGTTTTTCGTTCGGTCAGGTCCTGGGCTCGCTCGGAAAGCACATTAAGTGCTTTCCGGCTCGTGCGGAATCTACGAAAAACTTACCCGCCTCGCCCGGCCAGGTCCTGCGGTGACTTGATTGCCGCCTGGATGGCGTCTTGGCACCTAGATACTTTGGCTGATTTTTTGGAATGAAGGGGGCTCCTTGTTGGCAAGGAGCCCCCTTCTGCTTTTGGTTACTTTGGGGTTGTTGGTACGCCTTTATTTAGCGTCGGCCCAGGTTATGCCGGTGCTGGCTTCGGCGATTAGGGGGACGTGGAGGTCTACTACGTGTTCCATGACGTCGCGGACCATGGTGGTTAGGCGCTCGACTTCGTCGATGGGGCACTCAAAGTCCAGTTCGTCGTGCACCTGCAGGATCATGTGGGCGGCAAAGCCTTCTTCTTCCAGGCGACGGCTTACGCGGGCCATGGCGATCTTGATGATGTCGGCCGCGGTGCCCTGCATGGGATGGTTCATGGCCGTGCGCTCGCCAAAGCCGCGAAGTTGCGGATTTTTGGCCTTGAGCTCGGGAATATGGCGTCTGCGGCCATACATGGTCTCGGCGTAGCCCGTCTGCTTGGCACGTGCTACCACGTTGTCGAGGAACGTACGCACGCCCGGGTAGGCCTCGTAGTAGCGGTCGATCATGTCGCGAGCCTCGGCCATCGAGATATGCAGCGACTGCGACAGGCCGTAGGCCTGCTGACCATACACGATGCCAAAGTTCACGGCCTTGGCGCGACTGCGCAGGTCGGGCGTTACCTCGGACACCGGCACACCGAACACGCGCGCCGCCGTCTCGGCATGGAAGTCCTCGCCCTCGTTAAAGGCGCGCACCAAGTGCTCGTCACCTGAGAGATGCGCCAGCAGACGCAGCTCGATCTGCGAGTAGTCCACCGCCAAAAAGACGCTTCCCTCGCCTGCCGAAAACGCCGTCTTAACGGTACGACCCAGCTCCGAGCGCGTCGGGATGTTCTGCAGGTTCGGGTCGCTCGAGGACAGACGCCCCGTTGCCGTGATGGTCTGGTTGTACGTAGTGTGTACGCGACCGTCACCACGGCGTAGCGGGCCCAGGGTGTCCAGATAGGTGGACTTGATCTTAGACTTCTCACGCCAGTCCAAGATCAGACGCACGATTTCGTGGTCACGCGCAAGGTCGCTCAGCACCTTGGCGTTGGTCGAATAATAGCCGCGCTTAGTCTTCTTGAGGCCCTTGGTCGGAAGCCCCATCACATCAAAGAGCACATGCGACAGCTGCATGGGACTGCCAATATTAAAGGTCTCGTCACCCGCCAGGTCGCGAATACTGCGCTCAACCTCGGTAATCTGGGTCGCCAGACCCTCGGACAGACTGTGCAGACGGTCGGGGTCCACGAGCATGCCCGCGCGCTCCATCTTGGCAAGTACCGGAACGAGCGGCATCTCGATGCCATCGAACACGTTGGCGGCATTCTCACGGGCCATGCACTCGCGCAACGGTGCCACGAGCGCCAGCGTCAGAGCCGCAGTACGGGCGGCAGGCGCCGGAGCGTCCTCACCAGCACCCTCTGCGCCGCGCGCCGCAGGCAGCGCCATCTGCAGATACGTATCGGCAAGATATGCCTCATCGAACTCGGAGCGATCGGAATCCAGCAGATAGGCAGCGACCACGGTATCGAAGATACGCGTGGAATCGGTAGCGAGCGGATCCATGAGCTCGAGTTCAGAAGAATCGATGGGCGAAAGCTCGTGCAACAACGCCTTCATATCCGGGCTCGCCACGCGGCACTCCACAAACAGGCGCGCAAGCACGCCGGCAATCACGCCGTAGGCGAAGTTGAAGCCATCGACTACGGCAGTGGTACCGCCGTCGCCCTCCTCGAGCGCGAACAGGCCCTTGGACGTCGCCAACCACAGCGTGCGCGTCAGTCCAAAGAGCGCGCCCTCTTCCTTGTCGTCGTCCACCACGGCGGCGACCCACTCGCCGGCATCAATCGCGCGGGAAACCTCAGCCGCAACGGCACCAAGCGCGTCGGCATCGCCGGCGGCTGCGCGAACCATCGCAGGTATCTCAAACACACTGGAGGCAGCAGCAGCCCCGCCCTCGCCGCCGATCAGCGCCAAGAAACGGTTCTGCATGGCGGTGATACCAAGCGTGCCCAGCGCCGCGGACACTTCGTCGGCAGAAAACGCCGGGAAGGACGTTTCGTCAAAGTCGAGTTCGACGGGCGCATCGGTGCGAATGGTTGCGACCTTGCGGCTCAGCAGCGCATCGTCGATGTGCGCACGCAGGTTCTCGCCCATCTTGCCCTTGACCT
>USEK01000144.1 GCA_900553705.1 uncultured Collinsella sp. | reverse complement strand
TGTATAAGAGACAGCGCATGCAACCACGGCATCGCGAAGGGCAACCCCAACGAGGTCTACCTGCGCTACCCGCGCTCTCCCTTTGCCGACCAGTCCGGCGATGCCGGCTTCACTCGCACGCCGAGCGACGACGCGTGCGCCTACACCTGGGATCTCGCGCTCACCAAGCGCGGCAGCGACGGCGACAAGCCGCTTGCCGGGGCGGTCCTGAGCATCGCCGACGACCGCGGTCGTACGCTGGCGGCCGACGGCACGTGGGATGCAGAGGGCAAGACCACCGTCACCACGGGCGAGGACGGCCGCGTGACCGTCTCGGGCGTGGACTCGGGCAAGCTGGAGGTCCGTGAGCTCAAGGCGCCCAAGGGCTACACCGCCTTTGAGGGCACGCGCTCCGTGACGGTCAAGGCCGAGGGTCTGGACGTCGACCAGGTGGCCGCCGCCAAGCCCAAACTCACCATCACGGCCGAGTCGCCCCTGCGCGCCGACAGCGCGGACGGGTCGACGGGCAGCCTGGAGGCGTCGCTCATCAACACGCCCACCGACACACCCCCTAGCATTACCACCGGAGGCTTTATGCCCTCGACTGGCGATATGGCAATGTACGCCGCGGCCGCCGCAGCGGTCGCCGGAGCCGCGCTCATCGTGGTCGCGCTCCTGGTCAAGCGGGGAGGTGGCAGCCATAAAGAGTAGCTGGCAGCCCCACAGAGAGCGGGGCGAGACGTAACGAAGTAGATGCTAAGACACAGACAGACAGATTTAGATCAAATGGAATTCGAGCAGAAAGCAGAGGAAAAGAAGATGAGCATGAGCAAGAACATCGCACGCCTGGCAGTAACCGCCGGCCTCACAGCAGCCCTGAGCTTCGGCGGCGTCATGGCGCCGGTGACCATGGCGTTTGCTGATGGTACGCCGACGGTGGCCAAGAGCGGTAACGTGACGATTAACGAACAGACCTACACGGATACGACATTTAAGGGCATCCAGATTTTCAAGGCTAAGGTCACGCAGGATTTGGAAGACGTTAACAACTGGAATGGCGCTAAGACGCTTTCCGACATTGAGTGGGCGTCAGATGCCGTTAGGAATGCTGTGACCGGGGCATTTGCCGATACTAGCGACACTACAAAGCCCTCCGACAATGATGCTCAGAAGTGGGCCGACTGGCTTAAATCAAAAACCGAAGGTAAGTACGAGTCAGGTACAGACAAGACTACTAAGCTCGATGCCGGAACAACCCTCGACAAGATTGCCAAGGCACTGGAGGACGCCAATATCACTGAAGGGACGGGTGAGTGCAAAACGAGCATCGGTGGCACCTTCACTGGTCTGAATACCGGCTACTGGCTCTTCGTGACTAAAGACGTCAACACTAGCGCTAATCCACCCAAACGCAACACGGATACCTTCACTTCGCCGATTTTCGCCGTTGTCGGCGGTTCCGATGAGACCATTGCTCCCAAGAAGCAGGTCCCCACTGTGACCAAGGCCGTAAAGGACGACGCAAAGGACAGCACGTTCGGCAAACCCGAGGATCCCAATAAGGCTGCGGACTCTCAGATGGACGACTATGTCGACTACCTGCTTACCGGTACCGTTGCGGGTAACATCAACACTTACAGCACCTACAAGTACACCTTCACGGATAATCTTCCCAAATCCATGACGCCGAAGTTTAAGGATGGTAGCACGACGCCAGACGTCACGGTCAAGATCGGTGATACCGAGGTCAAGACAGGCTGCTACACCGCCAAGTACGAGAACGATACGATAACTGTCGACTTCACCAATCTCAAGAATTGCACGGACGTGGAAGGCAATGCCATTGCGTTGAACAGTGACTCAAAGGTGACTGTCGAGTACAAGGCCAAGCTCGACTCCACCAAGATCTTCGAAAATGGCAAGATCAAAGAAGAATTCGATGGCTTGGTTGGTAAAGCCCAGAAGAATATGGTTACGCTGACTTATTCCAACAATCCGCATGCTGAGGGTGTCGGCACCACGGTCGAGCACCTTGCTTATGACTACACCTACGGCATCGATGTCACCAAGGTGGGCTCTGATAACAAAGCTAAGGGGCTCGAGGGCGTTGAGTTCACGCTGCAGGAGAACGGTGATACGAGCAACTTTATCAAAGCGGACGGTACCAAGACGGCTGATAGCGAGCAGGCCAAGCTGAAGACCGACGCAAACGGTAAGATAAACGTTGTCGGTCTCGATGAGGGCACCTACACCCTTACAGAGGTCACCCCGAAGCCTGGCTACAACAACTCCGCAGCAGGTGGCGTTACCTTTACTATCAAGCGCAGCCTTAATCAGACCGGCGATGACGTTACGCCTAGCACGGAATCCGTAATCAAGGCGGCAGACGGCGTCGTGCAGGACAATAATGTCACTGCAACTACCGGTAAGCTCAGCTTCACCATTGTCGACCAGAAGGGCACAGGCCTTCCGCTGACCGGTCTCAACGGCGTGACCTTCACCTGGATCGCTGGTGGCGCGGTGCTGTGCATCGGCGTGGCGCACCTCATCCGCAGCCGTAAGCAGGCTGAGGAGTCCGAGCAGGAGTAACGCTCGCTCATCCATCCCTTTGGCAGGTGGGATGTGTTGGCCATGAGACTTGCGGACACTTTTCTCGTCCATCCACGTTCTTGCTTTGCCATTCTCTTTTCGGGGCAGGCTCCGCACTGGAGTTTGCCCCGTTCTTTTTGGACAACGCAGCCAGCCTCCATCGTCCGATGCGGGCACGTTCGTCATCGCGTTTCTTGACTCGTATGAGGTTCGGTTTAAGGTCCGTAGGCGCACGCGCGGTGCGGACGGTAGAAGGCATTTGCGCCGCAACAAGCGCAAATAAGAATGCCCGGGGGTAGGATCCCGGGCATTTAACTAAAGCTGAAAACTAGGCCGCCCGCGCTCTCGTACACTTACGCGGGATGCGTCGTTTTCTATTGACATTGTATCCCGAATCGCCCAACCGATCCGGGATATTCTGAAAACTCAAATATGGGCTTAGGCGCGAACGGAATCTCGTTAATCCCGAAAATTATGTATAATTCCAATATAAACTGGAATCGAACGAAAACAATGGAAATGAACGAAGCGCTAATCTACTTACAAGAAGCACTAGGCCTTTCCGCCAAGGCCAAAACTTGGCCTGGATCCGCACGCTTGCCGCTGCATCTGCGGGCGATTGAGGTCCGCGCTGTTGACGCAAACGGTTTTTCGTTTTTGCTTGCAAGTTTGCCTACTGGCGTCGGGCTTCCCGAGGCTAAGAGAGTCTATAGTCAGCTAGCCTTGCGCGCGGAGACTCCCGTTGTCGTTTCGTTTCCTGATGCCGATGCACGTCAACGCAAAGCATTGGTCGCACAAGGGATTCCGTTTGTTTGCCCCGGCAGACAGGCTTTTCTTCCATTTATGGGCACGGCCTGCACGGAGAGGGGCAGTGTCCGGTTTCGCAATCACGCGACCAAGATGTCACCCAACGCGCAGGCTGCCGCAATCTGGGGAGCAGCCCAGGAGCCATATCGTCCCTATGACCTTTGTCGTGCGCTTGGGATCTCGGCAAGCCGTGCGAGTGAGGCCATAACCGAGCTTGTCGACAGGGGACTCGCGAGGCGCGAGCGTCGCGAGCGACGTGTCGTCGTGTTCCCTGTTGCCGTTGATCTTCTGCTCAGCGAGCACATGGCAGAGCTCTCCTCGCCTGTCTCGAAGGTCTTTTTTGCAAGGAAGACGCCGCAGATCGACTATCTTGTTGACGCCGGGGAGACGGCGCTCGCTGCGCGTTCGATGCTCGCTGCGCCGGGTATGGAACAAAAGGCCGTCTTAAGAAGTGCATGGCGTCATCTGAGCGACCTCGAAGTCGCAGACGGGGAGTTGCCGGATAACGAAACGGCGATGATTCAAGTGTGGCGCTATGCGCCCGTTTTTGCCGACTCCTCCCGCGTCGATGACATTTCGCTTGCGCTATCTTTGGCGGCGATCGACGATGAGCGAATTCAGCTCGAAGTCGATCGCATGTTTGGAAAGGAATATCCATGGCAAGAAGCGCTGTAGAAGGTCTCCAAGAATTTCAGCAGCATATGCAAGAAGCTGCAGGATCGTATGCTCTTATCGGCGGCACGGCATGCGACATTTTGCTCGCGGAGGCGGGACTTCCGTTTCTGTCTCTTATACACATCTCCGAGCCCCACGAGACGTAGAGGAATCTCGTATG
>USEK01000143.1 GCA_900553705.1 uncultured Collinsella sp. | reverse complement strand
AGTCGTCGGCAGCGTCAGATGTGTATAAGAGACAGTCCTTGGGCAGCGCGTAGGTGTAGGCGACCTCGGGCATGGTCATGTGGAACGAGGTATCGAAGACGGCGACGTTGGGCAGCTCCGGATACTTCTCGCGGCAATACTCGATTGCTGCGGCCTCCCCGTAGTTGTGCAGCGGAGCAAGCGGTGCCACCTCGAGAATCTTGGCCATAACCTCGTCGTCGACAACTGCGGAGTCATCGAAGTGCCAGCCGCCCTGAACGATACGATGGCCAATGCCATCAATCGTAAAGTCGGTCTTCTCGAGCTCCTCGAGCACACGAGCGATAGCAGAGCGATGATCGGGGAAAGGGACCTCCTCGGTCTGCTTGGCGCCACCGTTCTCGGAGTGGCCAAAGATGCCCATGTCCGAGCCGATACGCTCGCAGTTGCCCTTGGCGAAAACCTCGCGGGTATCGGTATCCAAAAGCTGATATTTAAGGCTTGAGCTGCCGGCGTTGACAACAAGTACGTTCATGAGACTCCTTTGCAGTGCGATACGGTCGGCGCAGACCCCTTAAGGCGGCCGCATTTTAATAAGAAGTTATCACAACTTGATAAATAGCTATCAAGCATATCGCCCAACGAGCACAAAAGAGGGGCCGAACGGCGCTCGGTCGTCCAGCCCCTCCCCTCTTGCAATTACTTGCCGTTGACGATGCGCTCGACGTCGGAAGCGATCATGAACTCCTCGTCCGTGGGGATGACGAAAATCTTGACCTTGGAATCCTTGGCAGACAGGCACCAAGCGCCGTCACCACGCAGGGCGTTGCGGGCATGATCCATCTTGACGCCCATAAAGGCCAGACGGTCGGCGACGCCGGCACGAACGGCCGGAGCGTGCTCACCGATGCCAGCGGTGAAGACCAGCGTGTCCATGCCGCACATGGAAGTAGCCATCTCGGCAGCCTTGGCGGCAATCTTGTAGACAAACATGTCGAAGGCGAGCTGAGCATCGGGGTCACCAGCGGCGGCGAGCTCCTCGACGTTGCGGCAGTCGTTGGTCTTGCCACCGGTCACAGCCAAAAGGCCGGACTTCTTGTTCATCATCTCGTCAACCTCGTCGAAGGTGTAGCCGCCCTCGCGCTGCAGGTAGCACACGGTAGCCGGGTCGATGGAGCCGCAGCGGGTGCCCATCATGACACCGTCGAGCGGCGTCAAGCCCATGGTGGTGTCCATGCACTTGCCGTCCTCGATGGCGCACAGGGAAGCGCCGGAGCCGATATGGCACACGACGACCTTGCGGGCCTCGCCGTTGGTCATCTCTGCGACCTTCTTGGAGATGTAACGGTAGCTGGTGCCGTGGGCGCCGTACTTACGGATGTGCAGCTTGTCGCAAACATCCTTGGGCAGGGCGTAAGTCTTGGCGACCTCGGGCATGTTGAAGTGGAAAGCGGTGTCGTAGACCGTGACGTTGGGCAGGTCGGGATACTGCTCGAGGCAGTACTCGATAACGTTGGCCTCGGGGTTGTTGTGCAGCGGCGCCAGCGGGGCGACCTCGCGGATCTTGGCGAGAACGTCCTCGTCGACGAGGGAGGAGTCGCCAAAGTACCAACCGCCCTGAACGATGCGATGGCCGATGCCCTCGATCTTGACGCCGTTGGCCTCGAGGTCCTTCAGAACGACCTCGATGGCGACCTTGTGGTCGGGGAACTCGATGTTCTCGGTCACCTTCTTGGAACCGTTGGCAGCGTGGGTGAAGGTACCGCCGGTAAAGCAGACGCGCTCGCAGGAGCCCTTTGCGGACACCTTGTGGGACTTGGTATCGATGACCTGATACTTAAGGGTCGAAGATCCTGCGTTGACGACCAGAACGTTCATGTGTCTCCCTACTAACAGGCGGTGTGGCGCCGCCAGGTTACATACGCTTCAATAATAAACCCAAACGCCCTCGCGCTCGGGTTTATTGCGTTGATATATAAGTTATCGGTGCCTAAATAATCATGGCCTTTGGCTTGTAAGACGAAAGAGCGCGGGGATATACACCAGAGAAGAAATCCCGAGCGCAACAAGCAATATGACTCGAATGTCCGCGATGCTGCTCAACGCAGCATTGAACAGATAGAAAAGGATGGCACCCACCGCCACCATCTGGCTTTGAACCGAAATCAGTGAACAGCGCATCGAAGAATCGGCAGCATTTTGAAAAATCGAGTATTTGATTGGGGCAAACAACGAGTACGCAACAGTCTGCAGCACATAGGACACGGGCAGCAAATTAGCCGGAGTAAGGGGAATCAAAAACAAAGCTGTCAATACTAAGCGAATGATGCCGCAAATACGCGCAAAACGGCCCTTGTCGACACGAGCAATCACACTGGGCACAATAAATCCTATGGAGGCGGAGGCAAGGAGCTGGACCGCAATGGTCACGCCCGAAGCGACAGCATTCAGTCCGCGGCCTGCAAGCAACAGTGAGAAAAAGTCTTCCAGGGCGACAAAAGCAAATGCTTGAGAACAGTCCATGATGAACGCCGACCGAAGAATGCCATTACCCGCAATAGCTGCACCGATCATCTTCGGGCTCATTCCATGCTCAAGTGTCCCCGCAGTGCCTCCTCTTCTCACCTCAGGAATACAAACAACGACAACCAATGTCAGCACCATTGTGATGATATCGACCGAAAGCCCAATGAGATACGCGCCAGCGGACGAAATGAAACCGCCCACGCAAGCGGAGATGGCATAAGAGGCATAGAAAACAAATCGCTCAACGACATTAAGTCTTACGAGCTGGTCCTGAGAGACGCTGTCAATGTAAATTGCTTCTATGGATCCGCTCACACATGCAGCGGCAAAACCTTTGAGAGCAAACGCGCCGATCAAAAGCAGAGGAGAACGGACAAGGAGTAGGGCGGCGTAGTATCCAAGCATTCCCACGACGCCAACGAGACCGCTTGTCTTTCGTCCAAACCTATCAGCAATATAGCCAGTGGGAACTTCAAGGATGAACTTGCTCACTTGATATGCAATCATCATGCTAGAAATCGATACCATCGAAAGTCCGACGAACTCAAGGTAGACAGTTAGAAAATACAAGATGGTGCTGAAGTTCGACAGAAAAACGAACGTCATATAAAGCAAAACCGTACGGTTTTTCATGCTCCGCCCTCCAAGAGTCAGCAATCTAAATCGGAATCTTGGAAAAGCATGAGGGCAGAGCCGTCAGTCATGTGTTACAAGGCGTCAACATTCACTTGACGCCACAAGGCCAAATGGCCTCACGAAGCAAGGTGACGCAATAGGTGAAGAAATATCGTCTGGTGTCGATCGGTCCAGGCATTTTGTCGATAGCAAAAGTAGATGGGCAAGGCTACGTCATGCGAGCCTTCAATGGAGCACTCGCTCACTTCCAGTCCATCTGATGCGAGAGAAGAGCCAGAAAAACTCAATATCAATCCCCCGTCTTGAAGAAACTCAGCCTGCGCCCTGTTTCCGTATTCGACATCGCGAAAGCGGAAATTAACCAGCTGAGCCTCGGGACATTGATTGATTGCATTGAGACAGGGCGACAAATTAATCGGAACAGCGAGCCTGCCGCCCAGTAACTCACGAACGGTCATAGCACCCACAGATTGATGACCCGCTGGGCACGAAAGAACCTTGAGCTCCTTTTCACCCATATATTTTGAAGAAAGGACGCTGTCCCGTGGTTCCTCAAACGAGATAGCCGCGTCCGAAATTCCAAGTATAAGTGATTCAAAGCATGTTGCCGTTGGCTGATGCCACACATCAAGATGAATCTGAGGGTGCGAGCTTTCAAACGAGTCGTACCAGTTTTCGGAAAAAAGGCGCCCCCGCCCGTGAAGACAGGGGGCGTAAAGACGGAAATGGCCGTCGGGCGAAACGCCGCCGTTCCCCGATTGAGCGTACTTTTTGAGATCGTCGACTTGCGCCAGGATCACGCGTGCACGACGCGCAAATTCTCTGCCCGCCGGAGACAAAACAGCCTCCCCCGCCGATCGGTCGAGCAAAACAATCTGATACTCAGATTCCAACTTTTTTATTGCCGACGAAACGGCCTGCGGACTCACGTGAACGGCGCGAGCTGCTTTGCGCACGCCGCCATAGTTCGCTACCGCTTGAAGGTATTCGAGTTGAGAAAGCTGCATAGATTACTCCAAAGGCTGTCTCTTATACACATCTCCGAGCCCACGAGACGTAGAGGAATCTC
>USEK01000142.1 GCA_900553705.1 uncultured Collinsella sp. | reverse complement strand
GCCGAGCCCAGCGCCATGGGGTTGCCGGCGGGCTCAACGGCGGCCACGTCTGCATCCGTCATCTCGGAACCATCCGACTCCGCATCATCGCCAGCCTCGTCCATGGGAACACGCGCCTCGGCGGCACGGTCTTCCGTCTCGGCATGCAGCGCCGCGGCAATTGACGAGTAGCTGTACGAATCGCGCACCGGATACGGGCAGATGCCCATGCGCACGCCCACTGCCTGGGGATACACAAGCTCAAACGAATCGGGCTTGGGGTCGGCAGGACCGGGCACAGTTGAGCGCGCAGCATTATCAGCGACAAGGACATCGCCACGAACGAGCCTACCCTCGGCATCCAGCGAAGCGTTAGCCTCAAACGCCTGCTCGCCAAAGGTAAAGTCCGAAAGCGAAATGAGCTCGTAGTCGCCCGGCTGGGAGTTATCGAACACTAAACGGTCGCTATCGAGCTGCGGCACGTCCAGAGCGTCGGTCGGCAAAATACGGCGCAGCACGTCGTAGGTCAAATCGGTCTCGACGTCGAAGGTCGGCGCACACAGCTTGCCGCGGCTCACGCCGGCATCCATCGCCAAGATCACCAGCTCGCGCGCACGCGTCATGGCAACATAGAGCAAGCGGGCCCGCTCCTCGAGCGAGAGCTGCAGGTCGTCGTTGCGCAGGCGAACGAATGCCTCGGCGGGAGAACCCGTCGCACAGACATCCTCCATGAGCTCCGGCGGCAGCCACAGCGACGTGCCCTTGCCCTTAAACGCATGCTCAAACTGCTTTTTGACGTCGTCGCCCTTCACAAAGGTTCCGTCCGCAAGCTTGACGCCATCGAAGCGTGCCGGCAGCGCTACGACCTGCGCTCCACCCTCGACGCGACCCATCTGTGCCGCGCCCGAGGACTTACGCACGCCAAAGCACTCGGCGACCGCCACGACCGGATATTCCAGACCCTTGGAGGCGTGCACCGTCATGATGCGCACCGCGCCGTCGCCCTCCTCGTTGAGGGCACCCGGGGCTTCCTTGCCCGCCAAGAAGCGGTCGAAGGCCAGCGCGATGGAACGCGGCGAGTTGCCGAACTCGGCCTCCGCCTCGGCCACGGCGTCGAGCGCCTTGAGCACGTTGGCGGCAATGGCCTTGCCCTCGGGGCCACGCTGTGCCAGACGCACAAACCAGCCGGAGGCGTTGACCACGTCGCGCGCGATGGCGGCGAACGAATCACGGCCCACGCGACGAAGCGCATACCGCAGCACCTCGCGGGCGCGCGTCACCAGCGGCAAGTCTTGCAAACCCGGCACGTCGAAATCACTCATGATGCCCGCGTCGATATTCCGGCGCGAGGTCTCCCCCGTCTCGCTATCGAGCCTGGTCGCCAGCGCCAGGAACTCCTGGGCGCCGAGCGCAAACATCGGCGAGGCGAGCAGCGACATAAGGCCCTGCGCCGTATCGGCCGGATTGGCGAGCGCACAAACCAGGGCGCGCACCGTCTGCACCTCGGCTGCTTGGGCAAAGACCGAGCCGCCCGCGATGACGCAGTCGAGCCCCTGGTCGCGGAAAGCCTGGGCGTAGACGTCTGCGTTGGTCATGCGGCCCAGCAGCAACACCATGCCGCCCTGGGGCTGGCCGGCATCGGCAAGCGCGCGGAATCGCTCGGCGATCGCACGGGCCTTGGCCTGCGTGCGCTCCTGTGTACTGCCGCCGGCAACAAAGAGGGCCTGGCGACGCGAGGCGTCTGCCACCAGCGTGTCTTTGCGGCCGTCGCTCGCCTCAAGATCCAAAAAGCCCTGCATCAGGCCGCCGTCATCGCCATCGAAGACGCGTGCCACGTAACGCAGCACCTCGTCATGGCTGCGGAAGTTGCGCACGAGTTTGACGAGCTGGCCAGCAGGGGCGTCGGCCACGGTGGTCGCCTCGGGCGCGGCAGACGAGCCCACCTTGCGCTCCTGGCGACGGAACACCTCGACCTCGGCGCCGCGGAAGCGATAGATGGACTGCTGTGCATCGCCCACGGTGCACAGCGCGCGCTCCCCCGCACCCGTCAGGTAACGGATCAGATCGACCTGCATCTGGTCGGTATCCTGGAACTCGTCGATCATGACCATCTTAAAGCGGCCCTCGTACGCAGCACGGATGGCAGGGTAATCGCGCAGGGCCTCGTAGGCCATACGCAGCAGGTCGTTATTATCGAGGGCGGACTGGGCGGCCTTCAGTGCGCGATACTCGACCTCCACGGAACGGGCCAGGCCCACCAGCGCATCGAGCGCCGGGCCACCGCAGGCAAGCACGATACTGATAAACGCATCGGCGGCCTCGGCCTTGAGCAGCTCGACCTGCTCCTTAGGGAATGCCTTGCTCGCGCGCGGCATGGTGCACGACATCATGAGTCGCGCCGCATCGGCCATGGTCTTGCCGCTCGCCTCGAACGCGTCGATGGCATCGAGCGCCATTTGCGCCTTCTCGGTCGCGGCCTTGCTTGCGCCCAGAGCCGCGCGATAGGCATCGGCAAGGGCCGAGGTATCGGCCTGGCCGCGTGCCACGCGCACGTCGTCCATACCGCCCGGCAGCTGGCTCGAGAGCTCCAGCAGCTCGCGCACCAGACCCTTGATGGTCGTGCCGGCGCCAAAGGAACCGCCCTCTCCCGCCATGGGATACCAGGCGTAGAGGGCCTTGAGCGATGCCGCGAGCTCGGGAGCGGCATCGTGCGCCGTCGCGCGAGCCAGCACATGCTCAACAGCCTGGTCCATAAGCTCGTCGGTATCGGTGAGCACCGTGAACTCGGGGTCGATGCCCAGCTCCAGCGCGTGTGCGCGCAGGATACGCGAGCACATGCCGTGAATGGTCGAGATCCACGCGTCGTCGACGGTCAGGGCCTCCTCGTCCATGCCCTCGTCGATAAGCGCACGGCGCACGCGGTCACGGATCTCGGCCGCGGCATCCTTGGTAAAGGTGATGGCGAGCACCTGGTCCAGATGCTCGACGAACGGACCGGATTCGGGCGAGAGCGCGTAGACGATGCGGCGCGTGAGGGTAAAGGTCTTGCCCGAACCGGCGCCCGCCGAGACAAACAGCGGACGGTCGAGCGTTTTGACGATCTGCAGCTGTTGCGGCATCAAGGTCGAAAGATCCATGGTCTACACGTCCCTCCTTACAAACGTTCCTTCGTGGTTATACGAACAGCGCGCATGCGCGGCCTGAGCCGACGTCGGGTCGACGGCGGCAACGTTGCCCGCCTCGAGCTCGCGCAGGCGCTCGGCGATACCGGCCTCCACGCGATCGAGCAGCGCATCGAAGTCCATGCTGCCACCCTCGCCCGGAAAGCCCTTCTTAAGGCCCGGGATGCGACCGTCGCCGCGCTCTTCCTCGAGCAGCTCGGCGCTCGCGGCACCGCGCAACGCCGGCTTGCCGCCCTTGGTCGAAAAGTAGAGCGCCGCGCGGGTGTCCAGATCCAGCGCCCGGCGCATGGCCTGCGCATAGATAAGCGTCTGGGTATGGGGCGGTAGCCACCGCGGGTCGTCGATGGGCGCCGTGCCCGATTCCTCGTCGCGCACCGTAGGGTCGGCGAGTTTAAACTCCTCAACGCCTGTGCGATGCTTATAGTCGATCACCACGGCACGATTCTCGGCATCCACGTCCACGCGGTCGATGCGCCCGCCGAGCGGCCAACCGGCATACTCGACCTTGAGCTCGTTGAAGGCGAACTCCAGGTAGTGCGGAGCAAAAGGCGTCAGCGCCTCGGCTTCATAGGCAAGCACGCCCTCCAGCTGCGGCAGGATCTCGGCCACCTGGCGCTCCTCTACCGGGGAGAGCGGCACGAGCGGACCCTCGTTGCCACGCTTGGAGGCATGCTCGACCAAGGTCTCGTCAAAGACCTTGCGCAGCAGCTCCTGAGCGCGCGACAGGTTCTCGGGCGTCACGCGCTCCATGCCCTCATGGGGCAGACGGGCGTGCAGATGCTCCAGCACGTCGTGGACAAAGTTGCCCTTCTCCATATTGCCAAAGCCGGCGTCGATCGACTGGGGCTTCACGCGGTACGAGACGAACCAGCATAGCGGGCAGGTCGAATAGGCCTCGATCTGCGAGGCAGACGTCAGGCGCGGCACCAGCGGTGCATCCTCGCCCTCGCCATCGCGGCGGCGCAGGACCAGATACGGAATGGCTTCATCGCTCAGATGCTGAGGAGCTTCGCAGGTCACGCGCTCGCGCCTAAGGCCTTCGCCTGCCGCGGAATCAAAGTCGGCGATGATATCGCCCTCGCCCACGCGCGTGGGCTTGGCAGCGCCAGCGGCCTCGACATGTGCCCGCAGCTCGGTCCATACGGCTGCCGGGTAGCATTCGCGTGCCT
>USEK01000141.1 GCA_900553705.1 uncultured Collinsella sp. | reverse complement strand
CTACACTCGACTAGTCGTCGGCAGCGTCAGATGTGTATAAGAGACAGGAACAGCGCCGTGGCAGCGCTTTCCCGTATGGCTACCGTCGATCGCAAACTGGGCGACATTGTCGATGCGCTTTCGGATGCCTGTATCTCCCTTGAGGATTGCGCGAACGAGCTTCGTGCCTATCGCGATGGCGTCGCCTTCGACCCGCGCGAGCTCGCTCGCATGCGTGAGCGGTATTCCGACCTCAAGGGCCTGTTGCGTCAGTGGGGTCCCACCATGGACGATGTTTTTGCTATGCGCGATCGCTCGCAAGAGCTGCTGTCCCTGGTCGATGATGGCGATGAGCAGATCAAAAAGGCGCGTGAGGCACTCGGGAGCGCTGAGCGCGAGTTGTTTGCCGCTGCCAAGGCACTTAAGCGCGCTCGCAATACGGCGGCCCCGCGCTTCTGCCACGAGGTTGGCCGCCAGATGGCGCGCTTGGAGATGGGTAGTGCCGAGCTCGTCTGGGAGTCGCGCGATCTTCCCCGTGCTGAGTGGACGCCCGTTGGTCCTTCGAGCTACGAGCTGCTATACCGCAGCGGTGCCGGCTTGACGCCACGTCCCCTTCGCCGCATTGCGTCGGGCGGCGAGCTCAGCCGCGTCATGCTGGCAAGCAAGGTTGTCCTCGGTAACGCGGACGGTGTTGATACGTTGGTGTTTGACGAGGTCGATGCTGGTGTCGGTGGCTCCACGGCGCGTGCACTTGCGGGCGTGCTGACAGATCTCGCCGCTACGCATCAGGTGATTGTCGTAACCCACTTGGCGCAGGTTGCCGTCATGGCCGACAAGCATTATGTCGTCAGCAAGGAACCGGGCGATGTTCCCCAGACGCATTTGGACGAGGTAACCGGCGAAGCGCGTACCGCCGAGATCGCCCGCATGTTGAGCGGCGATCAGTCCGAGGCAAGCTTGGCCCACGCAAAGCAGATGCTCGAAGAAGCTCGAGGTTAGGTCGTATCAGCGGTGTTGGTGGGACAAAATAGACTGAAATTTTTGTCCCACTACGCGTTTTACTCCACAACCTTATCCGGTTGGATGAGCTCCTCGTAGTAGCTGATATGCTCACGCGCGTCTTTAATCTCGGGCAGCAGGAAGTTGTAGATGACTTCGATGATCATCGTGGCGCTGATCTTGGAGAACGCGAAGTCACCCGTTGTCAGCAACGCTTCGTGATTGACGGTATTAAAGGTGTAGTCGGCGAGGCGCGCAAGTGGGGATTTGCTGTCACTGCTGATGACGACTACGGTTGCGCCGCAGTTGCGAGCCGCTTTTGCCATGCGATTCAGTCGGCGCGATTTGCCAGAGTTTGAGATGAGCACGATGACGTCACCCGGGCGTAACGTGAGCGCAAAGCCGATTGATGTCTCGCTAATGGTGCTCGCCATGCAGCGCAGGCCCAGCTGCGAAAACTTAAACGTCGCATCGAGCGCGACCGCGTTCGTATTGCCCACAGCTGCAAACTCAATAACCCCTGCATGCTTAAGGGCATGCACAACAGCCGCCAGCGTATCGTGGTCGATCCCGTCGATGGTCGCATTAAGCTCGCTCACCTTGGCAGCCAGGATATTCTTGAGACTCTGCTCCATATTGTCGAGCGAGACCTCGTCAGTCAGGCCCTCGTTACGCTGGCTTTCCAAATCCCTCGCCAACGAAAACTGAAAGCTGCGGAAGCTACCAAAGCCAAGCTTGCGGCAGAAGCGCGAAACGGTCGCCTCGGACGTGGCGGCGGCGCGCGAGAGCTGAGCGGCCGTGAGGCGTGGCGCCTCGGACTGGTGCTCCAATATATAGTCGACAATGCGCTGCTCGGACTCGCTGTATCCCTGATGGGTGCTAATGAGGGAAAGTGCGCTCTTGCTACTATCGGTCATGGATGGCTCCTGGTTGGCATGAAAATCTAGCTTGATTTGCAATGCCATAGTATACGGGCATTTTCAATTACAAGATACACCTTGCCGTTTCAAGTGTTGATGGTAAACTTTCACTTACCGTTTACGGTTATGAAAGAACCTTTCACCGGAGATTTGCACCTTAGCTCTTCTCACGCGGACGGTAGGTTGGTATCTTTCAGTTGTGGAAAAACGCGCATCGAAGCGCGTGTAGGGGAGCGCCCGCGGGCGCTGTACTCAAGAAGGAGGGACACATGGCTAAGTTTGACATCATCGCCGCGACCGGTTGCCCGACCGGCATTGCGCACACCTTCATGGCGAAGGAGGCGCTGGAGAAGGCAGCTGCCGAGCGCGGTCTGACCATTAAGGTCGAGACTCATGGCCAGGTCGGTGTCGAGAACGAGCTCACCAAGAGTGAGATCGCTGGTGCCAAGGCCGTCGTCGTCGCAGCCGACAAGGATGTCCAGGCTGAGCGTTTCGCCGGCAAGCCCATGGTTTCCGTTGGTGTTTCCAAGGCCCTGTCCGTTGAGGCCGCCGGTAAGCTGATTGACCGCGCGCTCGCCGCCAAGGGCGACAGCACGGTTGCAGCCGCTGCCGATGTCGAGGACGAGGTCGAGGAGAAGGAGTCCATCGGCCACATCATCTACAAGCACCTCATGAACGGCGTCAGCCACATGCTGGTCTTCGTCGTTGCCGGTGGTGTTCTGACCGCCGTTTCGTTCCTGTGGGGCATTACGTCCTTCGATTCGACGGCGTCTGACTACAACAGCTTTGCTGCGATGCTCAAGATCATTGGCGGCATCGCCATGAACCTCATGGTTCCGGTGCTTTCCGCCTATATTGCCGAGTCCATCGGCAAGCGCCCGGCGCTCGTCCCCGGTTTTGTTGCCGGTATGATCGCCATCCAGGGCCTGCCTGTTAACGCCGAGACCGGCATGATCGACGCCGGTGGCGCCGGCGTGGGCTTCGGCTTCCTGGGCGGCATCGTCGGTGGCTTCCTCGCCGGCTATGTCATCCTGCTGCTCGAGAAGGTCTTTGCCGGTCTGCCCAAGAACCTGGACGGCCTCAAGGCTATCTTCCTGTACCCGCTGTTCTCGACGGCTATCGTCGGCCTGGTCATGCTCGGCATTTCCGGCCCCATGGCTGCCATCAACACCGCCATGATGGACTTCCTCAAGGGCCTGTCCGCCTCTGGCGCCGTTGTCCTGGGTCTTGCCATTGGCTGCATGTGCGCCTTTGACATGGGCGGCCCGGTCAACAAGGCTGCTTACGTCACCGGTACCGCTATGCTCACCGAGGCTCTGGCCGCCGGTGTTGGCACCGATACCTACAACTTCGGCACCAACTTCATGGCTGCCGTCTCCGCCGCCTGCATCGTTCCGCCGCTGATCACCACCTTTGCTGTCGTTGTCGGCAAGAAGTACTTCAGCCAGGAGGATCACGACGCCGGTGTCGTCAACCTCATCCTTGGTTGCACCCACATTACTGAGGGCGCCATTCCGTTCATGACCAAGAACATCTGGCCCGTCATGCCCATCATGATGCTCGGTTCCTCTATCGCTTCGATCCTGACCATTATGTTCAACGTTCACGATCCGGCGCCTCACGGTGGCTTCCTGGTCCTGCCCGTTGTCGAGAACGGTCCGCTGTGGGTCCTCGCGATCCTCATCGGCGCTGTGGTCGGTGGCATCCTGTTCGTGGCCTTCAAGAAGTACGACTTCGAGAAGAATCAGAAGGCCGCTCCTGTAGCCAAGCCCGTTGAGGCCCCCAAGGCCGCTGCCGTCGAGGCCCCCAAGGCCGAGGCTGCCGACTTCGTGAAGGTCGAGAACGTCTTTGTCGCCGAGGACTTCGCTTCTCGTGACGAGGCTCTGAGCTTCGTTTCCAACCAGGCCGTCAAGGCCGGTATCGCAAGCGACGCCGACGCCGTGATGAACGCCTTCCTGGCCCGCGAGGCCGAGGGCACCACGGGCATGATGGAGGGCTTCGCCATCCCGCATGCCAAGTCCGACGCCATTAGCGAGGCTGCCGTGATCGTCGTCAAGGACGAGTCCGGCGTGACCGGTTGGGACACCATGGACGGCGCTCCCGTCAACGTGGCTATCGCCCTGCTCATCCCCGGTGCCCAGGCCGGCACTACGCACCTCAAGATCCTGTCCAAGGTCGCCGAGGCGCTCATGGACGAGGACTTCCGTGCCACCGTCAAGGGTTCCACCGACGCCGCCGAGATCGCCAAGACGATCAACGCCCGTCTGGTCTAATTCCACGGTACGCGAATACCATCGCCCCCTGTATATAAGGCGGAGTCCCTCTCCAGGGCCTCCGCCCTTTTTCTATCCCTCCCATAAGTTGCGGTGAAATAGGGACTGTTTAAACGATTCAACCCCAAATGGGGGTGCGGACAGAAAGTTGGACCGCGGGGCGGTCCGGACTGGAGGTTCGCAT
>USEK01000140.1 GCA_900553705.1 uncultured Collinsella sp. | reverse complement strand
AAGCAGGCCTTTCTCAGGCAAATAGCGACGTTGCATCCAAGCAGGACGCCCTCACCGGTGCCGAAAGCGAGCTCGAAGCCAAGAAGCAGACAGTCGCAGCAGCCGAAAATGATGTAACGGCAGCCCAGACGAAAGCCGATGCGGCGCGATCGGAGTTGACCTCGGCAAAGCAGGCACATGCTACCGAACTGGAGAAAGCAAAGGCCGCTCAGAAACAAGTCGATCAGGCAAAAGCCGAGAAGGAGCAGGCAGACAAGGCGCTCAAAACTGCCAAGGCAAACCAGGCGGCCGCCGATCAAGCCGTTATCGATGCACAGAAAGCATACGATACGTGCAAGGCGGCAACCGATAAGGCAACGACGGCGGAGGCGCAGAGCGTCATCGGCTTCTACCAGTTCATCGGTGCCAACGACGCTGCAAACATCATCTATAGGCAGAGCGATAAAAACCCGACGACCATTGGCGATAAAAAAGACGGCACGTCACTCGACAACGCCAAGCTTTCGTTTGGCAAGCTGCGCGAAATTAATGAATATCGCAAAAGCGTCGGCCTTAGCGAGCTTAAGGTGACGGCAGAGCAAATGGCAATCGCTCAGTCTGATTCCAATTACTCCGACGCAACGAAGGGGCACTCAGACTATGCCGGATTTGAAAATGCCGCTTGGAACTTCAGCACGAAAGAAAACATCGCGCACCAATGGGTTGATGGCGAAAAGAAAATATTTGACGATGCTGCAGCGAAAGCCGGCCTTGGCAACGTTGCCCCCAAAGATGCTTGGAAGACTTTCTGGAGTCACGGTACCGAATTCGGAGCCCAAGGCGTGGGTTTTGGCACCGTCGGCCATTATTTGAATATCGTACAACCTAACGCCAAAACCATGGGATACGGCATCAACTCGCGCGGAACCCTTTGGCCGTATGTGTTCGTCTTGGAGATCGACAACAATTACGGTTCGTACGAGAAAGAATACTCGATCGATGAACTCGAGAATCTCTTTGATCAGTATCAGCTGAGCCTCTCCAAAGCCAGCGAAAAGCTCGCCGCCGCAAAGACGGACCTTGAACAAAAGCGCAGCACAGCGGCATCGAAAGCCAATGCCGTAAAGGTAGCTGAGACCCTCGTCGCTCAAAAGCAGGAAGACGTTGATACCGCGAACAGCAACCTTGCCGCCAAGAACGACAGCGTAGCAAGTGCCGCCGCCGCTGTTGCCCTAGCAGAGCAGAATCTTGCCAAGGCAAACGGAAAAGTTACCGAAGCCGAAGACCGGGTCAAAGCCGCCCAAAGTAACGTGGCGACCGCAGAGCAGGTCGTCAACCAGAAGCGCGCCGAGCTTAAGGCATCGCAAGAGCAAGCCGCTCAGAGTCAGAAGAAGGTTGATGACGCCAAGGCAGAGACTCTCGTAAAGCAGCAGGCTCTGCAAGATGCAAAGAAGGAACTTGCCAAGTATTCTGCCGATGTTGCTGCGGCTCAGGAAAAGGCTGACAAGGCCCATCAAACGCTTGATGAAGCCACGGCAGCCCAGACGTCTGCCCAGAGTGCTCTCGAAAAGGCGGAGCGCGACGCGGCTGCCAAGAAGCAGGCCCTCGACACCGCGAAGGACAACGCCGAGGCCAAGGCGGCGACCGCGGAGCACGCTGCGAGCGATCTGACCACGGCGAAAAACGACTTTGCTTCAAAGAAGGCCCATGCCGACGCCCTGAGCAACGCGGCCAACAATCTTACCGCGGCCAAGGCGGCCAAGAAGGACGCCGACGCAGCAGTGACTGAGGCCGGAGTCGCCCTTGGTGCGGCAAATGATGCCATCGCGAACGCCGAACAGGCGGTCGAGAATTCTCAGGCTGCATCGGACGTTGCTGCCTCCGCCCTTGGAAAGCTCAAGTCCATCAACGTCGAAAACGGTATTGCTACTGGCTCTGACGCAAACGCGAACGATACGCTCAATGCCCTCTTTGCCAAGTGCGTCGCCGCCAAGCAGGCAGAACATAACGCAAAGGTCGCACTTGATACCGCTCAGGCAGACCTTGATGCTGCGACGCCCGCCTACACCGCGGCTCTCAACAGCTACAACGAGGCGAAGGCAAAACGCGTAGCCGCCGAGCAAGCCCTGAAGGGCGAGATCGCCCACCAGGAGCAAGAGGCGGCGAAGGCCGAGCAGGCCAAGATCACGCAGGCTGCCGCTAAGCCGGTTGCTGGAAAGCCGTCTGCCGGCAACGCCAAGACGGCCGCCAACTCGGCACTTCCCGCCACAGGCGACAATGCTGCGCTCGCCGGTGAGACGTTTGTCATCGGAGGTGTCGTGCTCGTAGCCGCCGGTGTCTTCCTAACCGACAAGAAACGTCGTCAGGAGTAAGGGTTTCGGGAGGACGGCTTCTCCTCCCTCCCGCCGCTTCGCAAACCCTGCCCAGCATGCGCCGAGACGCCCATCACGCGGGCGCCCCGGCGTTTTACGTTGTATGCCCGGGGCATCTGCTCCGAGATTGTCTCGATCCGTAACATGTAGGACCCAAATATCGGTCTTACTGTTACAGATCGAGATGTTCGGGTTACCCTCGAATGGTTTGTCTCGATCTGTAACATCTAGCAGGCAAAACGGTCCCCAGATATTACAGATTGAGACGTTAAGTTGTGGCTCGACGCAATGTCTCGATCTGTAACAGTTAGAGGTCATTTTCCCTGCTAGATGTTACAGATTGAGATGATTGGTTGGGACGGTCCATCAGCCAACCATCCATCCTCATCTGTAACGAAATCTCATATATTATTTCTGTACTGGACACCCCCAGGGGGTATGGGTGTATAGTATCGGATGGTTAACATTTCCGACACTACGTCATAGAAAGGAGAAGCCATGGCTCAAGATAAGTTCGACGTGGGTGGCATGACATGCGCCGCCTGCCAGGCGCACGTGGACCGCGCCGTGAGCAAGCTCGACGGCGTCGAGAGCGTCGCGGTCAACCTGCTCGCCGGTTCCATGATGGTCGACTACGACCCCGCGCAGGTCTCCCCCGACGATATCTGCACCGCCGTCGACCACGCGGGCTACTCGGCCTCACCCGTCGATGCGGGCACCGCTGCCGTTTGAGCTGGCGGCAGCGCGCAAGCCAGCTCTGGCGCCGCCCATATGGAGTCGCCAACCAAAAAGCTGGAGGCCGCCGCCTCTGCCATGCGCACCCGCCTCATCATCTCGATCATCTTCCTCATCCCACTGTTCTACATAGGCATGGGGCACATGCTCGGTTGGCCACTGCCCGGCGTCTTCACCGACCACACCCACAGCATGACGCTCGCGCTCACCGAGCTCGTCCTGCTCATTCCCATCGTCTACGTCAACGACGCATACTTTATCAACGGGTTTAAATCGCTTACGCACGGCGCGCCTACCATGGACGCCCTTATTGCCGTGGGCGCCACTGCTTCCATCGCCTGGTCGCTCTACGCCATGTTCATCATGGCCGACCAGCTAGCCGCGGGTCAGGTCCACGAGGCCATGATGACGAGCATGGACAATCTGTATTTTGAGAGCGCAGGCACGATCCTGTCGCTCGTCACCGTGGGCAAATACCTCGAGACGCGCAGCAAGTCCAAGACCGGCGGCGCAATCGAGGCGCTGATCGACCTAGCGCCCAAGACCGCGACCGTCGTGGCAGAGGACGGCAGCGAGGCCACTGTGGACGTCGACGCCATCCTACCCGGTCAGGTGCTGCGCGTGCGCCCCGGCGAGTCCATCCCCGTCGATGGAGTGGTGCTCGAGGGCTCGTCGGCCGTGGACGAGAGCGCGCTCACCGGCGAGTCCATCCCCGTGGAGAAGACCGCCGGCGACACTGTCAATGCGGCCACGGTCAACCGCACGGGCTCGTTTACCTTCCGTGCCACACGCGTGGGCGCTGACACGTCACTCGCCAAGATTATCCAGCTCGTCGAGGACGCCAACGCCACCAAGGCGCCCATCGCCCGCATGGCCGACAAAGTCGCCGGCGTGTTCGTGCCCGTGGTGTTCGTGATCTCGGCTGTGACCTTTGCGGTGTGGATGGCACTGACCGGCAGCATAAACGAGGCGCTCACCTCCGCCGTCGCTGTGCTGGTGATCAGCTGCCCGTGCGCGCTGGGCCTGGCCACGCCCGTCGCCATTATGGTCGGCACCGGCAAGGGCGCCGAGATGGGCATTCTGTTTAAGAGCGCCGAGGCGCTGGAGAACCTGCGCAGCGTGGGCACCGTGGTGCTCGATAAGACGGGCACGGTCACCCGCGGCAAGCCTGCCGTGACCGATATCGTGGTAGCCACGCGCGCTGACGGCTCGCCCGCTATGAGCGAAAAGGCGCTGCTCAAGTTGGCCGCCGCGTTGGAGCTGTCTCTTATACACATCTGACGCTGCCGACGACTAGTCGAGTGTAGA
>USEK01000139.1 GCA_900553705.1 uncultured Collinsella sp. | reverse complement strand
ACCGAGACCACGGGTGGCGACACCACCGGCGGCACCGGTACGACCGGTGGCTCGACGGGCGGCTCAACTGGTGGTTCGACCGGCGGCGATGGCGGCACGCCTACGCCTACGCCTACGCCTACGCCCACTCCCGACCCCTCGCCCACGCCTGACGATACGGTCGGCTAGAAATCATCCGGCCATAAGCAACAAGGCCCCCGAGCAGCTTATTAAACTGCTCGGGGGCCTTTTAGTTTAAAGCGACCTGGTGGGCGGTCTTTATACCGGCAAACAAAAAAAGGGGGTACCGACCAACGTCGATACCCCTTACAAGCCACTATGTCACGCACACAGTGCCGAGCGCACGACCCGCACGCCTACTTGCGAGAATTGCTCAGCTTATTGATCAGCGCCTCAAGACGCTCGCCGTCCTCGGCCGTCTGGGCAATAACCAAAATCGTATCGTTGCCGGCAAGCGAGCCAAGCACATCGGGCAGCTCTGCCGCATCAACGGCAGCGGCGATGCCGGAAGCCGTGCCAGGCTGAGCCTTAATCATAACCAGATTATCGGTGCGCAGAACGCCCGTTACGAGCTCGGAAACCATACGCTGCAGGTGCAAGTCCTCTGCCAAAACATAGATGCCCTCAGGGAGCTTACGCAGCCCCATATCGGCAATATCGCGAGAGACAGTCGCCTGCGTGCAATCAAAGCCCATAGCGCGGAGCTCATCGACCAGCACGCGCTGCGTGCGGACGTCCTTATTGCGCACAATATCTCTAATGGCATCCTGGCGCCCATTGCGTTTTTTAGCCATACAAACCCTCTCTCCAAAAGATGGCGGAGACAATCAATCAGTGATTGAATAGTTTAACGCTATTTGAAGGCTTTTGTGTATAAGAACGCATTTCGAAACAATTCTATGCAAATTTGTTTCGAGATGAGCCGTTTAGGCGGTTTTTGCGCCCGTCCGGTTAAGAAAAGCTGCCAGATGCGTACACATCACGCAGCGCGCGGGCTTGGCGCTGGCGATCGGCCCAAACAACAGACCGAGCCCCCGATGGTTATCCTTGAGCGCGGCGACCATCTGACGGGTTCGAGGCGCCTCGAGCATATCACGCATACGGGCGGAACGCTCGATTGACGACACCCCATGCGGGCTCAGACACAAATTCTCGATGCAGGCGACCAGTCCGGCAAAGTAGAACTTTTGGGTTGCCAGCTTGAGCCGACCACCGCTATCTGCTTCCGAGAGTGAGTCCGTAAGCTCGTCGAGCGCCCGGGTGTCATCGGATACCTTGGCATACATGGTGGGATCAAAGGCATCTGTAAGCTTAGGTGCCGCCGCGTGGAAACAAGCGTCGCCGCATCCGGAGACGCGCTGCGCCCGCGAGAGCGAGCACGCCATAAACCCAACTGTGCGAAACGCCTTGTCGTACAAAAGGCATGCCTCAAACAGCGGACGGCTATACATCACGCCAGAGGTCTGAGCGACTAGGCCGCCCAAAATCAACTGGGGCAGCCCAGTCACCATAGAAGACTCGTCTTCTATGGCAATAGAGGCAGCATCCAAGACGCGCGAATGACGCTCGCGATGCGCATCGTATCGATCGAGCGACACCGAGGGGAGCACAATGTCTGCCGCAGTATCGCACGCGATATCGACCATCTTGGAAAGGGCCTGCGGAGCAAACCACTCATCGGCGTTCATGGCGATGATTTGAGAGCCGCGCGAGGCATCAAAACCGGCACGAATACAAGCGCCGCGCTTCGCGTCCTCGACGTCAATCAAATCAATATGGATGTCCCTGTCGGCAGCAACTTGAAGCGAATGGCGCACACCGGGCGCAGCATCGCGGCAGACAACGACAATCTGCAAATCATAGAGGTCTTGGTTCTGGATACTCTCGAGCGCACGCATCGCATAGCTGGGCGAACCTTTTACCACAAGGATCACCGAAAGTCGCGGATGCGAGCCACGTCGAACCAAGTTATCCGTCCTCTCGACAGCAATGAATCAAACTGTCGTTCATGGTACACCCCGGCAATAAAAGCAATGAGACACCGGTTGCACTGCACGCCAAGAACAGATGTTGCACACGCGCAGCCCACAGATGACAGGTGCCGACGAGGGGCGCGTCGAGCCCTCCCCTAGTCGAGCACGACAAGCTCGGCGGGATCGTAATCCACGCCCATAAACGTAAGGCCGCAGGCAGGAGCCGTGGGGCCCGCAGCGGTACGATCGCAAGCATCGATGACCTCGCGCATCCACTCGGGTTCACGGCGATGCATGCCAATCTCGACAAGCGTGCCCACGATCGTACGGACCATCGAATGCAGAAACGCATTGCCCTCGATGGTAAACGTCAGGATATCCTCGCCAAACGCAACCTCATGGCCAAACTCGGCACGCATCACGCAGCGATGCGTGGGCTTGCCAACGGCCGAGGCAACCTTGCAAAAGCTTTTAAAGTCCTGCTCGCCCAAAAGCGCAGGGCAGGCGGCCGCCATCGCATCGACGTCGAGGGGATAGCGATGCCACCACACGGCACCGCGGGACAGCACGGGGCGCGCATCGCGATCGGCAATACGGTATGTATACGTACGGGAACGTGCGTCAAAGCGTGCAGAAAAGCCTTTACGGGCCCTGTAGACCTCGTTTATGGCGATATCTTTGGGCAGCAGGGCATCCATGGCCCGCAGCCACCTACGGCGCGTACACGCGAGCTCAGCGTCCGTTACGGGCACGCTGATGTACTGAGCCACGGCATGCACGCCGGCATCGGTACGCCCCGCGCACGTCAAATCGATCGGGCGGCGAAGCAGCGTCTCGATGGCTCGACGTAGCTCGCCCGCAACCGTCGTCTGTCCCGGCTGCTCGGCAAATCCGCTATACGACGAGCCATCATAGGCCACACGAAATACGAGCGTGGCGTCAAGCTCGGAAATCGAATTGAAATCAGACGGCGCAGTCATGGGCGCTCCCAACAAACAAGTAACGGTATCGCGACAAAAAAAGAGGGGTACGCGAACGTACCCCTCGAATATAACCTATGCAGACGGAATGTCTACTCAGCGGTCTCCTCAGCAGGAGCCTCCTCGACAGCCTCGACCTTCTTGGGAGCAGCGGCCTTCTTGGGGGCCGGAGCAGCCTTCTTGGCCTTAGGCGTGCAAGGCTCGGTGACGAGCTCCATGATAACGATGGGAGCGTTGTCGCCCTTGCGGTTGCCGAGCTTCATGATGCGGGTGTAACCGCCGTTGCGGTCCTGCCACATGCCCTGGGCAGCCTTGTCGAAGATCTCGGCAACGAGCTGCTTATCACCGAGCTTGGCGATAGCCAGACGACGAGAGTGCAGGTCGCCCTTCTTGGCCCAGGTGATGATCGGATCGACGACCGAACGCAGCGCCTTAGCGCGGGTCTCGGTGGTCTTGATGCGGTCGTTCTCGAAGAGGGCCTTAGCAAGGCTCTTCTTCATGGCCTTGGTGTGGCTCGCATCGGTGCCGAGCTTCAGGCCCTTCTTAACGTTGTGACGCATGGTCTAGTTTCTCCTCAAATATGCGAAGCATTAAGCCTTCAGGCTCAGGCCCATGGACTCAAGCTTGTCCTTCACTTCCTCGATCGACTTAACACCGAAGTTACGGATGTTGAGCAGATCGTTCTCCGAGAACTCAACGAGCTGACGGACCGAGTGAATGCTGGCGCGCTTAAGGCAGTTGTAGGAACGGACGGAAAGGTCCAGGTCCTCGATCTGCTTGTCCAGCTCGGCGTTGTCGTTGGTGACCTCGGGAGCGAAGATCGAAGCCTCCTCCTCGACCTCGGGGGTCTCGGCAAGGTTCATAAAGGCGGCCATATGCTGGTTGATGATATTGGCAGCCTGGACCACGGCGTCGCGCGGGGCGATGGAGCCGTTGGTCTCGATCTCGAGGACAAGGCGGTCGTAGTCGGTGTGCTGACCGACACGGCAAGCCTCAACGAGCTTGGCGCAACGGGAAACCGGCGAGTACAGCGAGTCGACGTGGATCACACCGATGGGATCGTTGTCGCGCTTGTTGGCCTCGCCAGAAACATAGCCGCGGCCATAGCCGATGCGCATGCTCATGGTGAGATGGCCACCCTCGGTGAGCGTAGCGATGTGCTGCTCGGGGTTGACCAGCTCAAACTCGGACGGAATAAAGAAGTCCGCACCGGTGACCTCGCAGGGGCCGTCAACCGAGATGGTGGCGGTCGCCTCGTCGGTCGTGCCGAGAGCCCTGAAGACAAGACCCTTGACATTCAGGACGATGTCGGTGACATCCTCGACCATGTTAGGGATGGTCATGAACTCGTGCTGCGCACCATCGATCTGAATAGCCTCGACGGCGGCACCCTCGAGCGAGGACAGAAGCTGTCTCTTATACACATCTGACGCTGCCGACGACTAGTCGAGTGTAG
>USEK01000138.1 GCA_900553705.1 uncultured Collinsella sp. | reverse complement strand
CTCTACGTCTCGTGGGCTCGGAGATGTGTATAAGAGACAGGCGCTGCGCGGGGAAGGGGTCCATGGGGCCGGGGTAGTTGCCGTACTCGTCGGGCTCGCCCTGCGGCGCGTCGCCGTGGCGCTTCCACGAGCCAATATGCACCTCGTAGATGTTAAGCGGCTGCGACATGTGGTTGTGGCCGGCGCGGCGCTTGAGCCACGTGGCGTCGTTCCACTTGTAGCCATCGAGGGTCCACAGCACGCTCGCGGTACCCGGTGGGCACTCGGCCTTAAAGGCATACGGATCGGCCTTGTAGAGCTTCTCGCCCTCGTTGGTCTCGATGAGATATTTATAGAGCTGGCCCTGCTCGGCGCCAGGAATAAAGCCTTCCCAAATAGCGCTCGTATGCACGGGCACCAGCGGGCTGGCTTCCTCATCCCAGTCGTTAAATTCGCCAATGACATGGACGCTTTTTACATCGGGCGCCCAAACGCAAAAACGCCAGCCGCGCGTACGGTTCTGCGTGTCGGGATGCGCGCCCATCTTTTCCCAGCTGCGCTCCCACATTCCAATGCCAAACAGGTAGACATCGTCCTTGGAGAGCTCCGGTGCGTGCGGAGCCGGTTTACGGGTTGCGGGCTTTTTAGCCGTTGGCTTTAGCTTTGTATCGCTCACGTTTGATCCCATCATGACGCGGCAGCGTGTTGCCTTGGTGACTAGATGCGAAAGGTCCAAGGCTGCACGAATCGAAGGGACGGCGAAGTTTCTGTGATTCGTTCCACCTCGCGTGCTCGGTGGAACTTTCGGCAGAAACTACGATAACACCTGTGCGTTAGTTTTATGGACGAAAGCGGATTTGCGGGGGCGTTTAATCGGTAAGCGACATGTTTATACCACTGGCAGAATTGCCGTGGTAAAACTCTTGACACTTTTACCAATTAGGGTTTCAAAATTGTTAGCCTGACGTTTGGTAAAACGTTTTTAGCAGGTTGTTTACCATTTGACATTGAAAGGTTCGTTTATGTCCCATACCGCCGCTCCCAAGGTTGCTTTTATTTTCGATTGCGACGGCACGCTGGTTAATAGCACGCCCGTTTGGGCCTATGCCCAGCCCGAGTTATTGCACCGCCACGGTGTCGACGTGACGGTCGACGATTTTGCCCAGTTTGAGCATTTGTCGCTGGAGGCTGAGTGCCAGGCCTACCACGACACGTGGGGCATTGGCGCGAATGGCGAGGAGCTGTATCGCGAGCTTAGCGACATCCTGATCGATGGCTACTCCAAGGTGCCGCCGCGCGAGGGGCTCCTGGCATTTTTGGAGCAGGCGAAGGCGGCGGGAATTGCCATGTGCGTGGCTACATCCACGCCGGCCGAGCTGGTGCAGTCCGCGCTCGCTGGTGCCGGGCTCGACGCTTACATGGAGTTTGTTACCACGACGGGCGAGGCGGGACGTTCCAAGCAGTTCCCCGATGTGTACGAGCTGGCGCTGCGCCGCCTGGAGGAGCGTCACGGGTGCAAGTTTGAGCGCGCTTGGGTGTTTGAGGACGCCGTCTTTGGCCTAAAGAGCTCTGGCTCCGCCGGCTTTAAGCGTGTAGGTATTTATGACCCGCATGGCCGCATGAAGCGCGACGATGTGCGCGCCAACTGCGATATCTTTATCGACAGCTACGAGGAGCTTGACCTGGCCCGCGTGCTTTCGTTTGAGGGATAGGCGAGGGCTGTGGCTTGCAAGGTATTAGTTGTCTGCGGCTCGCCCGTGGTGGCGAGCACAGATCTGTTGCGTAGGCTAGCAGGGGAGTGCGACCACGTTGTCGCCGTGGACCGCGGGCTCGACGCGCTGCTGGGCGCCGGCCTGGGCTGCGACGTATATGTAGGAGATGCCGACACGGTGAGCGACGCCGGCCGCGCGTTGGTCGATGCCGCCGAAGCCTTTGAGGTAGAGCGCCATAGCCCCTACAAGGACTATACCGATCTGGCGCTGGCGCTCGATTCCGTCCGTCGTCGCTGGCCGGGTGCCGAAGTGGTTGCGACCTGCGCCACCGGCGGCCGTCCGGATATGGCCCTATCCGTTCTGGGGCTGCTCGCGGGCTACAAGGGCGCCCCAGTCTGGATTGCCGAAGACGAGACCACGGCCCGCATCCTACACGGAGGCGAATCCTGGACCATTGTGGGCGCCGAAGGCAAGACGTTCTCCATCATCGCCATTGCCCCCAACACCGTGGTAAGCGAACACGGCCTAGAGTGGGAGTTAGATCACAGCCCCCTCGGCCTGTTAGCCGACACCGGCATCTCTAATGTCGTTAGAAAAACGGCCAAGATCCAAGTTCACACCGGCACCGCCATCGCTTACCTATATCATTAGGCATTTAGAGTCTGACCAAAAAAGTCCTTGCACGTCGCGCCAACTTCCCCTATAGTACTACTTCGTCACGGGGGCGTAGCTCAGCTGGGAGAGCGCTTGACTGGCAGTCAAGAGGTCAGGGGTTCGATTCCCCTCGTCTCCACCATCGTGAATGCAAAGGCCTTCGGAATTCTGAAGGCCTTTTTTCATGTCAAAACACCATGCGCTACAAACCCCACCTACGCAACAAAAAGTTGCACAAATTTTTTCCCATTTCTGTACATAGTTTGTTAGCCAAACGCGATTATCAGTGTAGATCGCCGTTCCATTTGGGCTTCAGGAACGCCTCTAATCACCGTTAGCGTCCCAATAACCTGCGCCAACGTGAACAAGTTCCCAAAACAACCCCCTTTAGCACGTCAAATGAACGATATGTTGTCCAACGCAGCCCAAATCAGTTTCGCTAACAGCTTGTGCTAAGATACGAAAGGTTACATGAGTTCAACTGTGCTCACGGCTCTAATAGGCCACATAGCACGGGGTTGATCAGCATCCGGTCGTAACGGCGGTGTTAGAAAAACCACGAGCTCCAATATCGATTGTCATGCGCGATTTTGCACTTGCTTTTATGGCTACTTTTAAGTTTGCATTAGATGGTGCAATGAATTGCCACGGCAACCTACAGCAGTTCTGCAGCTGTTTGCGTGCGGTCCAGTTTTGTACCCGCTTGACTGGCTCGCACGCAGCCAGCTGGGGATGCGGTCTTTTTGCGATACACGTCCGCGTCTCTAGCCACTGCACTCATACATACCGTTCACGGTGGGGCAGAGCCACGTGCTTGTCTAACTGGGCTCAGGGTTTGAATATGGAGCGCCTTCGCGCACAAGCGCCCTGGCGAAGCCATACCCAAACCCCGTGAGCCACACGTAAGACAGCAAGGGGGTGGTGCTCGTGTGGTATGTGATCCAGGTCATTAACGGTCGCGAAGACGTAATGCGCGAGCGCATCGAGCGCATGGTGCCGACGAGCACCATGCAGGAGCTCTTTTATCCCCAATTTCAAACAGAAATCAAGGTACACGGCGAATGGGTCGATACGACCAAGCCGCTCTTTCCCGGTTATCTTATCTGCGATACGGCAGATCCCCGAACCGTGCAACAGTTTCTGCTACGCATGGACGACTTTGCCCGAGTGCTATCCCAGGACGGTCAGTTTGTGCCGCTGGCAAAAGAAGAGGTCCAGCTTATTGGCGGATTTACGCATAGGGGAGACCGCGTGGTGCCCATGAGTGAGGCCCTAAAAGACGGCGATCAGGTCGTAGTGACGGCAGGTCCACTGCTGGGCCACGAAGGCCTTATCAAAACCATTAACAGGCGCAAGAGCACCGCTTATTTGGAGCTCGATCTGTGCGGCCGACGCGTAACCACTCGCGTCGGCCTCGCGGTGCTTTCAAACGAGCAGCGCGCCATGCGCAACATCAAAAAGGCAATCGCCTAGCTGCTGGCGGTCGCCACACAGAACAGGGAGGATCCCCGACGCGGGGACGAAGTGTTGGAAGAGAACGTGCCGGATAAAAATCAATATGCAACTGATGCGCCCGTGGGGGCGGCACTGATTGCTCAGGCCATGGACCGGCGTGAGGGCGTCGGCCGTTACAAGGCCATGCAATCCATCATGGACTGGGATCGTTCGCGCCTGGTCTACCGCGCCGTTAAGCGAGCCTTTGACGTCGTGTTCAGCGGCTGCGTGCTGGCCGTCATTTCCGTTCCCAGCCTTGTGCTTGCCGCGGCCATCCGCCTTGAGAGCGAGGGCAACCCCTTCTACAGCCAGATCCGCGTGGGCCAGACCCACCGCGATGGCAGCCTGTCAACCTTCCGCATGTGGAAGTTCCGCTCCATGTACAAGGACGCCGACGAGCGCCTCTCCGAGCTCAAGGAGCAGAACGAGATCGCCGGCGCCATGTTCAAGATGAAGGAGGACCCGCGCGTCACCAGGATCGGCAAGTTCATCCGCAAGCACTCCATTGACGAGTTCCCACAGTTCCTGAACGTGTTTCTGGGCCAGATGCTGTCTCTTATACACATCTGACGCTGCCGACGACTAGTCGAGTGTAG
>USEK01000137.1 GCA_900553705.1 uncultured Collinsella sp. | reverse complement strand
GCTCGGGGGTTACCTGTTCAGCAACCTGCTCGGCCTTAGCAGCCGTGCGACGGCGTGTGCGCGGTGCCGGCTTCTCGGTCGGCTGGTCGGCGGCAAGAACCTCGGTGGCGGCAGGAGTCTCGAGTACAGACGGAGCTGCAAGCTCGGTCAGAGCCGCGGCCTCGCGCTCGGCAGCACGACGGCGGGCGCGCACCACCTGAGCCTCGCTAATCTGCGCCAACGCACGTGCCTGCGCGACCTCATCGGAAATCGGCGCCGAGGAGTCAGCTGCAACGGTGAGCTTGGCGCGCGTCGTGCGCGTGGTACGGCGCTTTGGCTTGGTGACCTCCTCGCCGTCAGCAGCAGGCTTGGCCGTGCGGCGCGTACGCTTGGGCTTTGCCGGAGCAGCTTCCTCACCAGTTGCAGGCACGGCCTTCTCAGCCGTTGCAGGCGTAGGCGTCGAAGCAGCCTTAGGCGTCTCAGGAGCCGAGGCTTGAGCGGGCGCCGCGACCTGGTCCGACGCAACCGGTGCAGCGGGAGCGGCTTGCGTCGTCGTTATTTCGTTTTCTTGCTGTTGATCAGACACAGTGTTTGCTCAACTTTCTTTTCAAGCCCTGTGATCACATGCTCCCTGCATAAACCTTCAGGGCGGCTAAACAGTCTAGTTCCGTTCAAAACGACGGACATCATTGATCTGTATCGAGATGATTGCGTCATATACGCAGCGTTAGTGTAACACAACCGCCGCCACCTGCAACTTAGTCATTGGGGGGACGTTCTTAAACGACTAGTCAAAAGGGACACTCTTTGTTTGCCACCCACAAATCTGACTGCCTCCGCCAAAACTATGGCGGTTTACTACGATGAATCGCTCAACCGCGACCACTCCGAAACTTGTTGAACTAAAACCGCAGGTAGATGCCCTGCACTTTTTTGCGAAAAGCTGGCGTGGTTGGAATTTCTCATATTCATCGTAGTGAACCGGCATAGTTTCGTATTTCCAGCAGTTCCAAATTCGTCAATACGTCGGCGTTTGCAAAAAACCCGACCTCCGCATGGAGATCGGGCTTATAGGGCTCAGCAAAGCCGAACCTACACGGTTAAATGACCCGCAGCTTACATCTGCTCGGGAGCGGAGACACCAACAAGGGTGAGCACCAGGGCGAGCGTCACGCGGACGGCATCGCAAGCGGCCAGACGGGCACGCGAAAGCTCGGGGTCGACGGGACGGCCCTCGCTCGGCAGCACCTGGCAGGCAGCGTAGAAGCTGTGGAAGTCGCCGGCAAGCTCCTCGGCAAAGTGCGTCAGACGGAACGGGGCGCGGTCGCGAGCGCAGCTGGCGATGAGGTCGGTGAGCTCGTTGAGCTTACGCGAAAGGGCAAGCTCGGTCGGGTCGGTCAGCAGCGAGTAATCGACGTTCTCGCCGATGGCCTTCTCGGCGACGGCCTTCATGCCCATCTCGTCAGCCTGCTCGGGCGTAACGTCGGCGGCACGGCGCAGGATGGAGCACACGCGGGCGTGAGCATACTGCACGTAATAGACCGGGTTGGAGTTGTCGCGCTTCTTAACGGCCTCAATGTCGAAGTCGACCATCTGGTTGGAGCTCTTGGAGATGAGCGTGTAGCGAGCGGCATCGGAGCCGACCTCGTCGACGAGCTCCTGCAGGGTCACCATGGTGCCCTTGCGCTTGGACATACGGACGGGCTTGCCGTTACGCAGCAGGTTGACGAGCTGGCCCAGTAGAACCTCGAACTTGCCGGGGTAACCCAGAGCGTCGCAGACGCAGCGGACGCGCTCGATGTAGCCGTGGTGGTCGGCACCCCAGATGTCGATGACGTGGTCGACGCGCTGGAACTTATCCCAGTGATAGGCGACGTCGGAGGCGAAGTAGGTGTACTCGCCGTCGGACTTGATCAGGACGCGGTCCTTGTCGTCGCCCAGATCGGTGGAGCGGAACCACAGGGCGCCGTCCTTGGTGTAGAGGTAGCCCATCTTGTCGAGCTTCTCAAAAGCGCGGTCGACGGCGGAGGTGCCGGCGGTCTCACCCTCGGTGTCCTTCACATACAGCGAGCGCTCGGAGTACCAACGGTCAAAGTCGCAGTTGACGGCGTGGCAGAGGTCGCGCATGTTGTCGACCATCTTCACGTAGCCGCGCTCACGGAAGCTCTCCATACGCTCCTGCGGATCGGCGTCGACCCACTTGTCGCCGTCGGTGCGCCAGAACTCGGCGGCCTCGTCGATGATGTAGTCGCCGCCGTAAGAGTCCTTGCCCAAGGTCTCGGCAAAGTTGTCCTGATACGGATGGGTCTCGGGGTGCTCGTCGTTCTCGTCGGCAACAAAGGCGTCACGGTCGGCGATCAGCAGCTTGTGAGCCTCGTCGATATCAACGCCCTGCTTGGCGATGATGTCGGCAAGCTGCATATAGCGCGTGCTGATGGAGTTGCCGAAGGTGTTCATCTGAGAGCCGTGGTCGTTGATGTAGAACTCACGCTGGATGTCGTAACCGGCGTGGTCCATCACACGGCAGAGCGAGTCGCCCAGCGCGGCCCAGCGGTCGTGGCCGATGTGCATGGGGCCGACGGGGTTGGCGGAAACGAACTCGACCTGGGTCTTCAGGCCACCACCGACGTTGGACTTAGCGAAGTCCATGCCCTTCTCGCGAGCCTCGCCAAAGATGGCATTCTTGACGGCAACGGAGAGGTAGAAGTTGATGAAACCGGGGCCTGCGATCTCAACCTTCTCGATCGCGGGATCCTCGGGCATATGGGCAACGATGGCCTCGGCGATCTTGCGCGGGGCGCAGTGGGCCAGCTTGGCGGACTTCAGGGCCATGGTAGAGGTCCACTCGCCATGAGAAGTGTCAGCCGGTCGCTCGATAGCGCAATCGTCAAGTTCAAATGCGGAAAGGTCGCCGGCCTCCTGGGCCGCAGCAAGCGCAGCGCGTACCAGCTCTTCAATCTTCTCGGGCATAGATCCTCCTTGTGTTAAAGCCCCCGAGCTCTTGGTCACTCGTAGGGCAAAAGCCAGAGTTTGTAGCACTCTATCACAAGCGACGGGCACTGTCGCAGGGTAAAGCCAATCAAAATTGCATATGCACAAAATTGACTACAGCTTGTATGGACTCACTCAAAGATGCCGGTCTGCCTGCAGATTATGCACGCGTTGAAAATGCATAAAGGTGTGAATGAGCTGTGTCTTTTATCGAATACTCTTACCTATCAGAGTTGTGTGCTTTTCCTGCATAAAGCGAGGATTTGCGCACGTCAGCGTGTTATTCTAGACATACGTAAATTCGTATAAGTTGGAGGTAGCATGTTCTCAATCGGTCAACACGTCATTCATCCGGGCCAGGGAGTCTGCACCGTCGTCGGTTTTAGGGACGACACGCCGCAGCCCATGTTGTTGCTCGAGGCCAAGCAGGGGCATGCGCAGACGATCCTTATGTACCCCGTGGCGCAGGCCGACCGTCTGCATGCCGCCATCTCTCAGCAAGATGCCGAGCATCTGCTGAGCCACTATGACGAGTTGGAGTGCGACACCTTTACCGAGCGCAACAGCTCGCTTGAGGAGACACACTTTAAGCAGCAGCTCAAGCTGGGCGCGCCCGAGACGGTCCGCGTGGCAAAGACCATGATGCACCGCATTCGCCAGGCCGAGGAAGCTGATAAAAAACCCAGCTCCTACTACATGCGCGTACTCAAGGAGGCCAAGCGCCGCTCCATCGAGGAGTTCGCCGTGGCCTTGGGCGTCACCGAGGAGGCCGCCGAAGCCCGCCTAGCCCAAGCCGCCCTCAACTAACCCATCCGCGCCAAAAACCACCACAAAGGGGACAGGCACCTTTGTGGTGGTTTTCTTGTTCTAGTAGTATTCATTCTTATCGATACCCACGAGCACAAGGAGTCTCTTATGGCAGAGCCGCTTACCGCCGGAATCACCCGCGACCGTGCGTTCGAACTGCTCAACGAGCACAACAAGGACCCGTTCCACATCACCCATGGCGAGACGGTCGAGGGCACTATGCGCTACTTTGCGCGCGAGTTCGACCCCGAGAACGAGGAGTTTTGGGGCATCGTCGGTCTGCTGCACGACCTGGATTGGGAGGAGCATGAGGATGACCCCATGAACCACACCATCTATGCTGCCGAGATTCTTGAGGGCGAAGGTGCGTCTCCCGAGCTCATTCGCGCCATCCAGACGCACACGTCGGACTTCAACACCTCACTACCCAAGCCCGAGCTGCAGATGGAAAAGATCCTGTTTGCCTGCGATGAGCTCACCGGCCTGATCGGCGCTGCCGTCATCATGCGCCCGAGCAAGAGCGTCATGGACTTTACGACCAAGTCGCTCAAGAAGAAGTTCAAGGACAAGCGCTTTGCCGCCGGCTGCTCGCGTGACGTGATTTCGCAGGGCGCCGAGATGCTGGGCTGGGAGCTTCCCGAGCTCTTCGACCGTACCATCGCGGCCATGC
>USEK01000136.1 GCA_900553705.1 uncultured Collinsella sp. | reverse complement strand
GGATTGGCGCGAACGCACTCAAAATCGGTAACAAAAAAGCCGCCCGAAGGCGGCTATCTTGTGCAATGGAGCCAGCGACCGGGCTCGAACCGGTGACCCCCGCTTTACGAGAGCGGTGCTCTACCAACTGAGCTACGCTGGCGGCCATGTGGTGACGCAACTGAGGCGTCAACGGCTGTTTATGATACGGGACATCGAACATCCGCGCAAGGGTTCTGACGGCTTTTCTCACTTTAAATGCACTAATATTGGAGACGCGATGTCTTGCTCTTACGGGTCTCAAACAGAATGGGGCTGCCATGGCTCAACCCAGGATCCTTCTTACACGTATCGATGACCGTTTCATTTACGGGCATGACGTTGAGCTGTGGAACGAAGCCGTGGGTTCCAACCTTGTCCTAATCGTCAACGATGAAATCGCGGCGGATTCGCGCCAATGGGCACCCATGAGGGTCGCGGCGCCAGAAGGCGTTTGGATGCGGTTTTTCTCGGTGCAAAGGACCGTCGATATCATTCATACCGCAACGCCGCGTCAATGGATCCTGATTATGGTGGCCTCACCCGCCGATGCGCTCGCGCTGGTTAAGGGCGGCGTGCCAATAACCAAGATCAGCATCGGCCATATGCAGGCGGGGGAGGGCAAGCGTTCTGTGACGCCTACCGTTGCCGTAGACAATACGGACATCGCCGCCTTCAAAGAGCTGCAAGCGCTCGGCATAGAGCTAGAAATCCGCTACCTCCCCAGTTCCGCCCCCGACCCCATCGGCAATCTGTTCAACTAATCCTTGGGGACGGAGGAAAACGGATCATTTTGCCCTTGCGAGGGACGCGTGCGATGTCGCCTGTCAAAAACTATGCCCATTTACTACGTTTGATCGGCTATCGCCGAGCATGTCGAATTTGAGAAAAACAAAACCGCAGGTAGACGGCTCGTGAATTAAACAAAAACTGGTGCATGGTCGAGCATCCCGGGCTAAACGTAGTAAATGGACATAGTTTTGATATGTCACCCATACAGTCACAGCGAAAATGAGCCCAAAAGATGAAAAAACGCCCGTCGGCGGTGGTGCCGGCGGGCGCTGCTGTGCGATATGTTGTGTTATGGGCTTAGTGCCTCATAAAGTGATATTCGATCACATTGCTGTAGGGGTGACCCGGGCCCACAATGCCCTGCGGGAACAGCGGCTGGTGCGGCGTGTCGGGGTACATCTCGGCCTCGAGGGCAAAGCCGGCTCCCCAGCCATAGTTGGCGTCGTCCTTGGCGTGCTCGTCGCCCAGCCAGTTGCCGGTGTAGAGCTGCACACCCGGGGCGGTGGTGTAGTAGTCCAGCTCGCGGCCGGTCCACATCTCCTCGACATGCAGGGCGCGGCGCAGATTGCGGCCGTACTGATAGCCATCGATGCACAGGCAGTGGTCGTAGCCACGTGCCTGCTTAATCTGCGGGTCGTCGGCTTCCATGCCGGGGGCGACGGGGCGCAGCTCGCGGAAGTCAAACGGTGTTCCCTCGACCGGAGCAATCTCACCGGTGGGGATGTTCTGCTCGTTAATGGGCAGGTAGTGGGCGGCGTTGGCGACAAAGAAATGTTCGCAGTCCATGCCGGCGTTATGACCGGCAAGGTTAAAGTACGTGTGGTTGGTCATGGACACGTAGGTGGCGCGGTCGCTCTCGCAGCCATACTCGATGCGGAAGACGCCGGTGCGCGTAACGGTAAACACGGCTGTAAAGGTTCGGTTGCCGGGCAGGCCCAGCTCGCCGTCCTTAAGCGAGGTGGTCATGCGCACGGTGTTATGGACCTCGTCGAGCTCAACGTCCCACACGCGCTTGTGCAGGCCGTACTCAAGATCGCTGTGCAGGTTGTTGGCGCCCTCGTTGGCGGGCATATGCCAGTCCGTGCCGGCGATGGTGATCGTGGCACCAGCGGTGCGGTTGGCCACAGGTCCGATGGTCGCGCCAAAGCAAGCGGGGTTGTCAAAGTAATCCTCGAGCTTATCGAAGCCCAGCACCACATCGCGCACGTTGCCGGGGATGTCGGGCACATCGATGCCAAGCACGGTGGCACCAAAGTCCATAATGCGAACGCAGATCTCGGGCCCGTTGAGGGTGTAACGATGAACGGGGGTACCGCACGGCGCGGTGCCGAAAAGCTCGGAAGTGATCATTTGGTTCCTAACATCGAGGTATTTCCGACAAACTGTAGCGCGAACAGGCGAGATTATCACTACACCCCACTAAAGCAGGGGGTATTTTTCTCAAAAAAGTGATGATTGGAGCTGTGCGGGTGTTCATTTTTGACGCGCACGAGTCTGATACAATTTGTTCGTTACTGTTTGAATGATATGCGCGCAAAGAACGGCGAGGATTCATCGTGATTAAGGCAGAGCGACAGGATAAGGTTCGTCAGCTGCTCGAGGAGCAGGGCACGGTCTCGGTCAAAGAGATTTCGGATGCGCTGGGCGTTTCGGACATGACGATTCGCCGCGACCTCGAAGAACTTGCGAGCCTAGGCGAGATCGAGCGCGTGCACGGCGGAGCCCGCAGTGCACAGGGCCGTCCGCACGCTATGTTGCGCCATGAGTATTCGCACAGCGAAAAGCGCACTAAGCATGCCGAGGAAAAGCTGCAGATTGCGCGCCGTGCTGTGGAGCTTATCGAGGAGGGCTCGACCATCTTTTTGGGCACGGGCACCACGGTTGAGCAGATGGCCTCGATGCTGCCGGCGTTTCGCCTGCGCATCGTGACCAATTCGCTTTCGGTGTTTAACCTGCTCGAGGCGCGCGAGGACTGCGACCTGTGCCTCGTGGGCGGTATGTACCGTCGCCGCACCGCCGCTTTTGTGGGACCAACGGCCGAGGATACCCTGCGCGCGCTGGGCATCGATGCGGCGTTTATCGGCGCCAACGGCATCTTGGACGGTGGCGTATCCACGTCCAACATGGACGAGGGCCGTATCCAGCAGCTCGCCTTTAGTAAGGCGGACTCGCGCTATCTGATCGCCGACTCCAGCAAGATCGGCAAGCGCGACTTCTACACCTTCTGCCGCCTGGACAATTTGGACGCCGTGGTGTGCGAGCCGGGTATTACCGCCGAGGACCGCGCTGCCATCGAGGAACATACGCAGGTCATCTGCTGACTAACGCTGCAGGCGGTACTTCTGTCCCCTGCCGGTGCCCTCAGCTGTAACCAGGCCTGTTTCAACGAGTTTTTTGAGGATGCGAAGTAGCTTCGAGCGGCTAAAGGTCACTTTGGCGGCAAGCTCACTTGTCGATTGAGGGCGTACTCCACTTAGCAGTCCGAATACGGTAAGTTCGTCGCCTTCGAGCCCGGGGTTATCCATGAGAAGGGGAAGTGTGACCACAATGGCGTTGTCCGAAACTTGAAAACGGGGCTTTTTGATGCTGCCTTTGTAGGTGTCTCGGATTCGCATAATGCCCGTTCCGAATGCCTCGATAAGGCCTAGGCGCAAAAAGACTTCGGCAAGAATGCCGTTACGTCTAACGGACAGCATGTCGGACAGGTACTCATCGACAGTCATGCTTGCTGGCAAGCCGCCAGGCGAGGCGACCTCCACGCGGTCGTCGAACATCGAGATGCGGATGTGCGCGGGAACATCCCAAGTCCTATGAACGATTGCATTGGTTATTGCCTCACGGAACGCCTCAAGTGGAATGAGCTCCTTGCGAATTCGTTCCATTCCCTTGATCTCTTCGTAGCAGTACTGAGCTTCAAATAGTTCAAGCGCGCTGTCAATTTCTGCTAAGACTGATGCATGCTCAAGAGTTTTGCGCTGTTTAATGAGATTGATGGTGTCACCAAACACTGCAATGTCGATGCCTGGGAAGCCGTTCTCGTCCGCGAGTAGCTCTGCTGCGTTATTGTAGGTCCCGGTCTCATCGAGCAGGCCGAGGGTTTTGAGAGTGTCGGTTGTGAACGACTCAAGCGAAAGCTTTGCTATTAGGCGATTCTCTAAAACGGTGAAAGATAAATCTTGCTTACTTGCCGCGAGCTGTTCAAAGGAGAGGTTTTGACCCTCGAGCACAAGGCGCGAAAGGCCTAGGGTATCAACTGGTATGGTCGCGGTGTCATTGCGCTTGTACGCCTTCGATCGGTACAGGTAAGGCTTCGATCTGCCGGGAAAGACCGTAAGCTCTACGGTTGCATCGAACTCGTTGATTTTTAGGGAGTAATCGGGCTGGGGGATAATCGAATCGTTAATCTTGTTTTCGATATCTAGGCAGGTCTGCTTGGGGTTATCGAGGCCAACGGTTTTTCCGTCGTCATCGATTCCGAATAGGACGCGCCCGCCCGTGCTGTTTGCATAAGCGGAGACGGTTTTAAGGAACGAATTGGTGACGCTCTCCTTGAACTCAAGATCTTTAGACTCTTGCATCATTTTGCTCCGTTTTGCTTCAACTTGACACGAAAAATGACATGTAAAATTTTACACGTCATTTCGCACATCAAAAGTATGACACGAAAAAAATTGCGCG
>USEK01000135.1 GCA_900553705.1 uncultured Collinsella sp. | reverse complement strand
ACGAGATTCCTCTACGTCTCGTGGGCTCGGAGATGTGTATAAGAGACAGCGCGGGTATCGCCGTGGTCGAGTACGGCCTGCGACGAGAAGATCGTAATGCCACGCTCACGCTCGATCTCGTTCGTATCCAGATGCGAATCGCCATCGTCCACACACCCGCGCTTGCGAATGCGACCCGCGTTAAACAGCATGGCCTCGGCCAACGTGGTCTTGCCGGCATCGACATGCGCCAAGATTCCAACGACCGCTTGCTTCGACATGGTTCTCCTCATATTACAAGCCCATCGCACGCGGCAACAGGCATCCTCGTTCCACACTGGATGATACAATTTACGTGCCGGCGGGCGAAGCGGACCCTATCCCCCGACCGAGCTCATCGCCCCGCGTTGCCGCGCGGCGATTTTCGTAGGTTCGCGCCTTGCGAAAGCCGGCTCGCAAAACAGCGCAGCGAACGAAAATGACCCCACCCGGGGCCATTTTCGTTCGTGCAAATTGTTGATACGCGTCCCCGCTCTTATGCCTCGCGCAGCCAGTCAAACGCAACACGCGGCGTGCCGTCCGACACATACACGATACCGGCGCGCTTAAACCCGGCCTTGGCGATGGCACCCTGCATAGGCAGGTTGTCTTGGTGCGTGTCGATACGCAGATGGTCGATACGTTCCTTGGCAAAGGCAAACATCGCAGCCGCGATACCGTGCACGGTGCCGTCGGACGCCACACGGTGCAGCACGGCGTACGGAGTGTCGCTACGCCATTGACCATCCTCAATTACGTCATAGCACTCGTCCGGACCCGGTAAAAAGGCAAACGTCGCCACCACGCGACCGTCGACTTCGCACACATAGCTGCCACCAGCGGCGATATCGGCTGCCAGCTGCTCGGCAGAAGGCGTGCCCTCGGGCCACTGCGTGGCGTTGCCATGCGCGCGCATAAAGGCGCGGGCCGCGTCATAGATAGCCATGACGGCGGGAATGTCGGTATCGAGGGTTTTTCTGATCATCACGCGGCGACCTCACGTTTATTGGTATCACTTTGATTGGGCAATGATACCAGCGTTTGGAGAGGGGCACGAAGCAGATGGGGAGCAAAAAGCGAGCCGCTTGGTCAAAAGCCAAAAGCGAGTTTTTAGGCGCTGCCACGGGCGGCGATATGAGCGACCTGTTTGCGCGCGAGAATGAGCGCCGCGACGCCCTGGACGCCGAGCGCGATGAAGCCTGGCGCTACAAGTCGTGCGAACGCAAAAACCGTTACGACACGCGCGCCGAGGCCGAGGCCGTTATGGCCGACTGCGAAAACCGCGGGCGGCGTGGTTTGGCCTGCTACAAATGCGAATACTGCGGCGGCTGGCACCTGACGTCGCATCCTTGGAAATAGGCCTCGCATCGGCACGGCACTGACGGAGCGCCAACCATCGCGCGCAAGCTACGGGCGCGGCGGCACCAAAACATCGTAACGAACGGCCTTGCCCGCAAGTTGATAGCTCGGCTTAACTCCGGCAAGCAGCGGGCCCTTCACCGGCCGCTTGATAACGACCTTGCGCGGATGCACAGCAAGCGCCGCCTCGACCAGCGATTCCTCATCGGCACACGGCTGTTCCAAATGGTGCAGGAGTTGGAACTTCTTTTTCACCGCCGCACTCTTGGTGCGCTCGGGAAACATGGGATCCAGATACACCGCGTCGGGAGCGGCGAGCTCGCCCTGCCCGATCAGCCCAGCTGTATGGCGAAGGCCGGCAATGCTGTCCTCGCCCGCATGAAGGCGCATGCGAGCCACGGCAGCCGCAAGCACCTGATCATCCGCCGCGCGATCCAAGGCATCCTTGAGGAGCGCCGCGATCACGCAATCCTGCTCATACAGATCGACGGTAAAGCCCGCGGCCGCCAGCAGCAGCGAATCCTCGCCAAAGCCCGCCGTGGCATCAATCGCCCATGGTTGCTCGATGCCTTTTGTGCGCGCAGCCTTTACCAACAGCTCTTGCTGCAGACGGCCCCGCTTGAGCCGCGGCAGCATGCGGGTAAAATCGGCACACAGCTCCATCGAGCCGTCGGTGAGCGTGAGGCCCTCGGACTTCCCGATCAGCTCAAGCCCCGCGGCCCGAGCAACAGAAAAGGGATCGACGACGCCCATGGACACTCCTTAATAAACAAACGAATACGCGGGGCGCCGTTTATGCCAGCACCCAACCGTCCGCTATTGTCCCACATGCGACATGGCCCACAGCATCCCAATGCAAAGCACCGCCATCAACCCCGTACACACGGCAGCGATCACAGAATCGCTCATGCGCCTTCCCAGCGACCGCGGCTCTCGTACTTGCTCTGCTCCGTACATCATGACTCCTCCTTGAGACCAGCTCCTTGTTACGGCCTCATCATCGCAGCGCCGCACATGAGCTGCCATCGATTTGGCTTACGTCCAGCTTTCCTTTTTGAAAGGTTGGACCGTGCAGGCAAGAGACGCTTTCAAACGCATGCATCGCCCCGTTGAACTACAATGTGCTTCACAATATGTGCCGCAACCTGGGTGCGACAGATTCTCTGCGCCCGCATCGAAAGGACCAACTATGAGCGCCGCTCGCAAGACACTCAAAATCCTTGCCCTGATTTATTTTGTTCTGGGCATTGCCAGCCTCGTCATCGGAATTGCCGGCATTGTTACCGGCAATTTTGGATCCGCTTACGGATCGAACGCCACACTCGCCGCTGTTGTGGTGATTGTTAAGGGCCTCGTCGACCTTGCCGCAGGCGTCGCCGGTATCAAGGGCGCCAACAAGCCTTCGCAGGTAGACGGCGCATTTAAGCTCGGTATCGTTGCCGCGGCAGCCACGATTGCGCAGGCCGTGCTCACGCTTCCCGCGCTCGGCGGCAACTCCGTCAATATCGTCGCCTTTGTCATCGTGGTGTACGACCTGTTCTTTGTTCAGCAGGCACATGCCGTTAAGGCCGAGAACAAGGACCGCCTGTAAGCGCTCGCTTCTCATAAGCTCTGCAGCCAAGCAACTAAAAAGGGCCGATCGCGCATCTCCGCGGTCGGCCCTTTACGTTTGCCCAGACAAAACCTACCAAAATAAACCTGTCCCTTTTTGGTAGGTTGTTAGCTGTGGCGGTACTCGGCGATGATGAAGTCGATGTCGGTTTGAAGGGTGTCCAAGTTTGCCAGTCGCTCTTTGTCGGCAGGGCGTGTGCGATAGTAGTACGGCGTCATCTGGAACACCGCCTCGATGTCGGCCTGGGTCTGGAGCGTAATATTCGCAGATACCCGCTGCGTTCCGACCAACTCGAGCTCGGTAGTCTTCGGCAGTTTCTCGTCATTGAGATATGGCGTGTCGTAGAGCACCTCCTTGAGCCCAAAGAGATGACGGGCACCCGGCACCACGGTGTAGAGCGAGCCCTCTGGCGCCAGCACGCGGGCAAACTCGCGCTCGTTAAAGGGAGCAAAGAGCTCGGTCACCATATCGAAGGCGCCATCGGCCACGGGGATATCCTTCATGTTGGCCACGAAGTAGGTCGCATCGCCACGCTTGGCGGCCAGGCGCACCATCTCTTTGCCCAGGTCAAAGCCGTAAGCATCCACGCCCGGCACCGCGCCCATGGCGCTGGTGTAGTAGCCCTCGCCGCAGCAAATATCGAGCAAGGCCAGCGGCTTGTCCGACGTAGCTGCGCACCGCTGAGCTCGTTCGCGCACCAGCTCGACCATCGCATCGCGCAACGGCGCATAGTAACCGCGGTTCAGAAAGTCGCGACGGCTGCGTGCCTGCGACTTGGGATCGCCCATGGAGTCGCCGCTCTTGGACGAGCGCAGCAGATATAGATAGCCCTCGCGAGCACGGTCAAACCGGTGTCCGCCCGCGCATGCAGCGCCGCGTTCGTCATCCACCAACGGTTCATGGCAAACGGGACACAACAACATGGCAACTCCTTAGCGCGAACAACACAACACCCACCATTGTCGCACGCCTTCCCCACCTAGTCATTGGGACGTTCTTAAACGACTAGTCAAAAGGGACACTCTTGCGTCACATAGGGACACTCCTTTTGGTCGGTGCCAAAGAGTGTCCCCAACGACTAGTCGTTTAAGAACGTCCCCAACGACTATAAGAACGTCCCCAATGACTAGTCGATTAGGAGTATCATCGTCTGCGCAAATAGGCACGAAAGAGCATATTAGAGATTGAGAGCGTATGGCTGACACCGTATCTAAGCACATTGACATGACCACCGGCTCGCTGTGGCGCAATATTCCCCTATTCGCCTTCCCCGTGGCCGCCACGAGCATCTTGGAGCAGCTGTCGAACCTCATCGCCACGGTCATCATCGGTAACTTCTCGGGCGACCAGGGAACCCTCGCCATGGCGGCGGTCGGCTCCAATGTTCCGCTTACCAGCCTTATGCTCAACCTGTTTATTGGCATGTCGCTTGGCTCCAACGTGGTCATCGCCAACGCTATCGGCCGCAACTGTCTCTTATACACATCTCCGAGCCCACGAGACGTAGAGGAATCTCG
>USEK01000134.1 GCA_900553705.1 uncultured Collinsella sp. | reverse complement strand
TCGTGGGCTCGGAGATGTGTATAAGAGACAGCCGGCACACAGGGCCATCGTCCACGGAATCAGGGGCCGCGGAGGCATCACGTGCTCGCGCTCGGTCGCACTCATACGCAGATGCAATCTTTGATTTTGGCAAGCTTCTTCTCGCCGATTCCCGACACACGCATCAGATCGTCAACCGAGGCGAAAGCACCGTTCTTTGTCCGCTCATCGATAATCGACTGGGCCATGGAGGGGCCGATGCCCGAGAGCGTCTGCAGCTCTTCTGCGCTTGCCGTATTGATGTTTACTAGACCTGTTGCGCCACTAACGCCCGACGATGCGGAAGCCCCAACATCAACACCGGCTTCCGCAATGGACGCCTGCTGCTCCCCTACCGTTGGAACGTGAATCTTCTGTCCATCGACGACCTTAGATGCCCGATTGAGCCCCGTGACGTCTGCCTCGGGCGCCAGCCCGCCGGCGGCATCAATCGCCTGAGCCACCCGCGCGCCGTCCTTGAGACGATATACGCCGGGCGACACAACGGCGCCATCGACATCGACATAGACCTCTGCCGCGGCAGAAGCCTTAGTCGAAGAGCCTTCGGATGTCTTTCCGCTCGAGGCATCGCCGGATCCCGGCTCCACTAACGAGCCCGAACCATCAGTACGCTCAAACGACACGCCGCCGGCACTGCCGCCAAGGTTCGCCATTGCCAGTCCACTCGCCATCGCAATGACGACCAGTATCGCCATCACCACTGCCTTATGACCGAGCAGTTTGCCCGCCCAGCGGTCCATCTTTTTGACTCGTTCATGTTGTTCGCGCTGCGCCATAGCAAAACCTCCCAACACCATCGTGTCAGGAAAGGAGCTCCGCAACAGCCACGCCCCAAAACCGGTTTTCGCGGTCAAACCAAAAGCTGACCAAAACCTTGCGCAATAATGTCCATTTATTCAGGCAAACGTCGACAAATGAACCGTTTATCGCCTAATGCCCAGATAGCAAAAGACCGACGATGCAGGCGCATCGTCGGTCTATGCACAAATTTATTCGTGATCTTGGTAAATCTCACGCGGAGCAAGCTCCGAATGTTTGCGTTTTAAGGTCTTAGGGGCCTTGTACGTGTTGCTCTCGAAGTCGATGTACTCGGTCTGCTTAAGCAGGCGCTCGATCATCTCCTCATGATCGAACAACTCCCAGGCCTCATGCACGGCATCGAGTTTAGCGTGCGTCTCGGGACGGCGCGGCATAAACAGCGTGCAGCAGTCGGGAGCGGCCTCAGTCGAGATATCGAATGTACCGATCTCCTCGGCACGTGCGATGATCTCCTGCTTGTCCGAACCGATGAGAGGACGGAACACGGGGATCTTCACGGCCTCGTTGACGGCCATGATGTTCTCAAGCGTCTGGGAGGCAACCTGCCCAAGCGATTCGCCCGTAACGATAGCCTTGGCACCCTCGATGTGTGCAATGCGCTCAGCAACCGAATACATAATGCGGCGGTACATGATCACGCGCAGGTTGCTGGGGCAGGTAACCGAAATCTCACGCTGGCAGTCGCCAAACGGCACCACGTACAGACGACCGATCTGGACACCCGGCGCAAGCGCACGGATGATGTCCTGCACCAAATACTCGCTCGTATCGGGCGTCTGCGGACGACCGGAGAAATGCACCGGCACGCACACCGCGCCGCGACGCGCGAGCATCCAGGTCGCCACCGGAGAATCGATACCCGACGACAGCAGCGTCACGACCTTGCCGGCAGAACCCACCGGCAGACCGCCCACGCCGCGCTCAGAGCGCGCGTACACATAAACGCTGCCCTGGACCACCAGTACGTGCACCATTGCATCGGGGTCGTGCATTTGAACCTTTTTATCGGGGAAGGCCTCACACAGTACCTCGCCCACCTGACGATTGATATCGATCGAGGTGAGCTCATAGTCAGTATTGGAGCGCTTGGCGTGCACCTTAAACGAATCGAAGGAACCAAACTCGCGCAGCGCCTTCACGGCGGCGGCGCAGTACTCCTGCGGGTCGCGGTTGGTGTGATACGCCAAAGACACACGAGCAACGCCGGGGACGGTGCGGATGACACGCGCCGCCTCGTCGGCCTGATGCTCGTTAAAGGTCACGAGGATATAACCGGAAATTCGAGACACGGCGTTCACGGAAAAGGCGGCCAAGGCCGCCTTAATGTTATCCATGAGGATATGCTCAAAATGTGCGCGGTTCTTGCCCTTCAGTCCAACCTCGTGATAGTGGACTAGGCAGACGCGAGCCGCCATTTAGGCTTCAGCAACCTTGTGGCCGAGCGCCTTCTCGTAACGGGCCTCGTCGTAAGAGATGTCGCCGTCGACAATCTCGTCCATAGCCATCGAGATGGTATCGGCACCGGAAAGCCCGATGGTGATGTCATCGACATCCTGGACGGCAAGCACGCGGTTGTGCTGGCCACGCAGCATGCTATTGATGTCGCAGGCGCGCTTGGAGGCAAGCGAAGCGAGCAGGAAGCGGTTATGATCGGTCTTCTCCAGAAGATCGTCAATACAAGGCTTTACAACGGACACGGACCTCAGATCCTTTCATGCATATCGAGAACGCGAACGAGCTCATCGGTCGCGCGGTCGAGATCGTCATTCACCACGACGTCGTCGTAGCGGTCGGCAAGGGCAAGCTCATCGGCGGCGTTTGCCATACGCAGCTCAATCGTCTCGGGCGTCTCGGTACCGCGACCGACTAGACGCTCGCGGAGCACCTCAAGCGAAGGCGGCTTGATAAAGATCAGCACGGCCTCGGGGAAACGCTCCTTCACCTGCAGGGCGCCCTGGACATCGATCTCCAAAATCAGAGACGAGCCCGAGGCGAGCTTGGATGTGACCTCGCTCACCAACGTGCCGTAGCAGTTACCGTGGACCTCGGCCCACTCAACAAACTCACCGTTTGCCACGCGGCGGTCGAACTCCTCACGCGTCAGAAAAAAGTAGTTGACGCCGTCGACCTCACCTTTGCGTGGTGCTCGCGTGGTAGCCGAAACCGTCAGACCCAGGTTCGAGCGGCGCTCGCGCACACGAGTGACGAGCGTACCCTTGCCTGCGCCTGACGGTCCAGAAATCACAAAGAGCTTGGAATCCTGAGCGCTCACTTATTTGGTCAGCTGCTCGAGGAGCTGCTCGCGCTGACGGACGCCGAGGCCCTGGACGCGACGAGTAGCGGAGATACCGAGCTCCTCCATGATCTTGGCGGCCTTGGCCTTGCCATAACCGGGGAGAGACTCGATGAGGGTGGAAACCTTCATGCGGGAAGCGATGGGGTCATCGGAGTTGAGCACGGACTCGAGGGACTTCTCGCCCTTCTTGATCTGCTCGCGAAGCTCAGCGCGGGCGTGACGTGCGGCAGCAGCCTTCTCAAGAGCCTGCTTGCGCTGCTCGTCGGTAAGCTGAGGGAGTGCCATTCGTACCTCCAAATAGTTGGGTTATATCTGATTCAATAATTGGCATTTTAGCACGTAGAACGTACAAAATGCCTAATCGCGGCTCCATAGGTTAGACGATACCCGCAAAAAGTGCAATATACTGCGCCCAAAGTTAAGCCCCTGACCTGCGATTCCACACAAAGGATGGGAAAGTTTACGCAGGCACAGGGGCTATTTTGTGCTAATGAGACCCAAAAGTGGTGACTTAGGGGAATCTTTTACGCGACGTTTTCGACCAGCTCGGCGACGATGGCGTCAAAGGCGGCAACCGGATCGTCGGCACCGGTGATGGGACGGCCCACCACAATGTGGCTTGCGCCACGCTCGATAGCCTGGGAAGGCGTCGCCACGCGGGACTGGTCACCAAGGGCGGCACCCACCGGACGCACACCCGGAGTCACGATCAGGGCATCAGGACCCAGCAGCTCACGCATGTCGTGAGCCTCCATCGGTGAGCACACGATGCCATCGATGCCATTGGCCTGAGCAAGCTTTGCCAAGCGGGCGGCCTCCTCGGCCACGGGCGACTCGACGCCGATCTCGCTCAAGGCATCCTGATTCATGCTCGTGAGCACGGTGATGGCGACGAGCTTGGCGCGGTCCTCACGCGCCTCCTCGGCACCCTCGCGGCAGGCAGCGAGCATAGCACCCGAGCCCAGGCCGTGGACCGAAAGCAGGTCGGCACCGGCAAGCGAAGCCGAGCGGGCAGCGCCGCGCACCTGATGCGGAATGTCATGGAACTTAAGGTCGAGGAAGACCTTAAAGCCCAGGTCCTTGAACGTCTTGACGATCTGGGGACCCTCAGCGTAATAGAGCGTCATGCCGACCTTGAGCCAGGCAGCATGACCCGAAAGCTCGTGGGCGAGCTCGAGCGCGCGCTCACGGTCGCAGTCGAGGGCGACGATAACACGGTCGCGGGCATCATTCTCTAGCATTCGAAAGCACCTACCAGCTCGTTGATGTCCTTCACGCCCTGGGACTCGGCCCAGGCCTCGAGCTCATGCGCGATCTTAAGCGAAGCGCACGGATCGACGACTGTCTCTTATACACATCTCCGAGCCCACGAGACGTA
>USEK01000133.1 GCA_900553705.1 uncultured Collinsella sp. | reverse complement strand
CTTGTTGCCCGAGCAGCCGGCAAGGCCAAGGCCGGCGGCAGCGGCAGCAGAAAGCGAGACAAAACCGCGGCGTGAAACCATATCGAACATATTCAACCCTTTCGAACGCTATGCCCGGGCACCCCGCCGCAGGCTTTATTCTGTTACTAGATTATACTTCCGCGCGAATAATGATAATGAGAAATTATTCTCGCTAGAGAATATAGTTTCGAGTTGCCGTGCACCTCGGCGTCGCTTCGGCGGAAAACAAAGGCGAAGCAGCCGTTCAGGTCGCCCCGCCGCAGGTAAACCGCTTATTTGGTATGTCCGCCGCCCGCCGTCATTTGGGCCGCATGCTCCAGCTGATCGCTCACGGCCTCCCAGCTTTCGCGGGCCGCTTTCGTGGATCCCGGAAAGTTGATGACAAGCGTATGCCCACGCTGCATGCACACGGCGCGCGAGAGCATAGCGCGGCGCGTCTTGGTCATGGAGTACGCGCGGATTGCCTCTGCAATACCCGGCACATCGCGGTCGCAGACGGCACGCGTCGCCTCGGGCGTCACGTCGCGCATCGAAAGTCCCGTGCCGCCGCAGGTGAGCACGACATTGGCGTGGCACTCATCGGCGGCTTCCACAATGGCATCACCAATCTCGCTGACGTCGTCGCGCACGACCACATGTGAGGCGACCGTCCAGCCCTGCGCTTCGATAAGCTCCTCGAGTGCGGCTCCGGCCTCGTCCTGCGCAAGATCGCGCGCGTCCGAGCACGTCACGATCGATATCTTCAACTCCATAGTCTTCCTCCTACAACACCGTTCCCTCGGGCAGGTCGACACGCACGACATCCACGACGTCGCCCGCCTTGAGGTCGCACGGTCCTTCGTCAATACGCAGCAGGCAGTTGGCCCGCTGCATCGTGCCGAGCAGCGCCGAATTCTGCGTCTTGGCCTCGGTCACCAACAGCTCACCGGTCTCGGGGTCGCGCGAAACCGTGGCGCGATCGAAGAAGCGTCGGTCCTGGCGCTTTTTCACACTGTGGGTAAGAACCGCTCGCTGCACGGGGCGCGCCCCCTCGGCAAAACCACGCATCTTGCGAATCGCCGGACGGGCAAGCATCTCAAAGCCTACATACGCCGCGGCCGGATTGCCTGAAAGTCCCAGGTAGGGCTTACCTGCGAGCAAGCCAAACGTGATGGCCTTGCCCGGGCGCATCGAGATGCGGTCAAACAGCACCTCGCCCTCGCGCCGGACGAGCGCCGTCACATAGTCGTAGTCACCCGCCGAGGCGCCACCACTCGTAATGACAAAATCGCACTCCTGCACGGCACGATGCACCAGCTCGGCAATCGCCCGCTCATCATCGGGCGCAATGCCGTAGAACACGGGCTCGGCGCCGGCATCGAGTGCCTCGGCCATCAACGCCGACGAGTTGGAGTCGCGAATCTGACCGCGCGCCGGTACCTTACTCGGTGCGACCAGTTCCGTCCCCAGCGAGATAATGCCCACGCGCGGCGCGGCGTGCACCTTCACGCTTGCATACCCGGCGCTTGCCAGCAGACCCGCGCCCGCCGGGGCCACAACCTCTCCAGCACGCATCACGACGTCACCGGCATGGGCCTCCTCGGCGGCAGAGCGAACATTCTCCCCTACCTTGGCAGGTGCCGAGAAGCTCACGTGCGAGCCCTCGTTGCCGTCACCGTCAAGTACCTCGACAATCTCGTATTTCACCACGGCATCCGCGCCCTCGGGCACCGGCGCGCCCGTCATAATGCGGACCGCATCGCCCACGCCGACCACGCCCTCAAAGACATGGCCCGCGGCCTCGTGTCCGATAACGTCGAGCGTCACCGGCGCCTCGCCAGATGCCTGCGTCAAGTCCGCCGAGCGCACGGCATATCCGTCCATAGCGCTGTTGGCAAACGGCGAGATATCGATATCGGCCACCGCGTCCTCGGCCAGGGGAAGGCCGGCGGCCTGCCACACGGGAATCTCGACGAGATCGGTCGGAGCAACGTGCGACAGGACAATCGACTGTGCGTCCTCCAGTGGAATGAGTTTCTCTGCCATATGCACCTCTTAATGCCACGGCGCACAACAGGGGCGCCGATTCTTTATGCTTGTCTCAGTATAATCCCCCGACGCACGACCGCGACTCGGCCTGTACCCGCAAATACACCTGTCGGTTGTAGGCCGCGAAACAGAATGGAAACCAACCCACCGGCTCGTCGCGTTTACCGCGTTTTATAATGCTTGCGTTGCAACCTAAAAGAGGAACGTATGGCTCATAACGACAAAACCGAAAGCGCAAACGAAACGCAGGATCATTCCCAGCCGCTCGACGATGGCGGCTTTTTCTCCCTGAACGACGTCATCACGGCAGGCAGGCATCAACTTACCCGCTCCGAGCATCTCTTGGCTGCCGACACGCGCCGCAACGCCCGCAACCTACTCGCGAGCGCCAAGTTGCTCGCGCTCGTCGTCATTGTCTCGCTCGCCATGGGCGTTGCCGCTTGGGCGTTTTTGGCCTCGCTGAATATCGCCACCGACTATCGCGAGCACCATGTGTGGGTCTACGCCTTGCTTCCCGTTGTGGGCGTTGCCACCGCATGGGTGTACAAAAACCACGGTCTTGCCGCCAAACGCGGTAACAACCTGGTCATCGACTCCGCTCTGGGCACACGCCTCATCCATATGCGCATGGCCGTCCTCACGTTTGTGTGCTCCACGCTCACACACCTAACGGGCGGATCGGCCGGTCGCGAGGGGGCCGCAGTGCAGATCGGCGGCACCATCGCCAGCAACATCTCGAGCCTCGCCCACCTCAAAAAGCATGACCACCACGACCTCATGCTCGCCGGCATCTCGTCGGCCTTTGGTGCCGTATTCGGCTCGCCCCTTGCCGGAGCTTTCTTTGGCATGGAGATGTGCTTTATCGGCAAGATTGACTACACCGCGGGCATTTACTGCCTGGTCGCCTCGTTTACCGGCTACTTTACATCACTCGCCCTGGGTACCGAGTACGAAGCGAATGTCATCGTCAGCGTTCCCGCCATGACGCCCAAAACGGTCGTCATCGTTGTTATCAGCGCCATCATCTTCGGTCTGACGGCACGCCTCTTTGCGTGGTCGGTTCGAACCGTCAAGAGCCTGTACGGTCGCTTTATCACCAATTACCTCGTTCGCGCACTTATAGGCGCACTCGTGGTTTTGGCCGCGTATGCCCTCCTCGACGCCTGGGACTACGCCGGCCTTTCCACGTGGCTTTCCGGCGCCGGATTTGCCGGCAACACCACCCTGGCAGACGCAGCCATCAAGTTGGTCGTCACAGCGCTTACCCTGGGTGCGGGCTTCCAAGGCGGCGAGGTCACGCCCCTGTTTGGCATCGGTGCGGCGCTCGGCGGCTGGATCGGTTGCCTCGTCGGAATCGACCCCAGTTTTCTGGCGGCTCTCGGCATGCTCGGCGTGTTCTGTGCCGGCCTCAACGTGCCCATCACCACCTGCATGATGGCCATCGACCTGTTCCACGGCACGGCAGCCGGGTTCTTTGTCATCGTGGCCTTTATCAGCTACCTAACTGCCGGACACCGCGGCGTGTACCCCGCCCAGCGCATCATCTCGCCCAAGCGCCGTTCGCTTATTGTGGATGAGGGCGGTACGGTAGCGGATGCTATCGAGCGCCACAACGACCTGATAGAGTAGACGTAAGTATTCGACGTGCAGCCACAATCGGGGGCAATTCGACCTGAGCGCGACCGCACCGTCACGTCATACGCCGGGAGTCGCCCCATGCACGCAACTGATTTTGGCCGCACGCTCATCATCGCCAACCCAGCCGCCCAGTCGGGTGCGGCGCACGAAGTTGCCGAGCGCCTGCAACGCTTTTTGGACATGACTGCACGCGCATCCCAGTTTGACTTGGTGCTAACCGAGCGCATGGGACACGCCAAGGAGCTGGCCGCACAGGCCCAGGGCTATCGCACCGTTATCGCCCTTGGCGGCGACGGCGTGATTCACGAGGTCGTCAACGGGCTTATGACGCAAGAGGAGGACACCCGCCCCGCTCTTGCCATCCTACCCGTGGGCTCTGGCAACGATTTTGCCCAAACGCTCGGCATCGACGATTTCTCCGGTAAGGATTTTGGCGCGCTGCTCACCTGCGAGCTGCAGCGTCAGGACATCGGGCGCATTCGCTCGTGGAGCCCTGCGAGCGGCAGCGGCGAGGCTACCGTTGAGTACTACGACCAGACGCTCTCGGTCGGCATCGATGCCGCCATCGGCCTGGGCACCACCGAGCTGCGCAAAAAGACGGGCCTCGCCGGCGCTCCGCTCTACACCCTATCGGGACTTGAGCAGTTTGGCCTGCGCTATCGCAACTACCCCATGACCATCAGCTTTGATGGCGCGCCCGCCGAGCGCGTGCGGGCGATCATCATGGCAATTCAGCTGGGTCCTACCTATGGCTCGGGCTATCGCATCTGCCCCGATGCCGACCCCTGCGACGGCGTACTCGACGTCTGCTACGCCTGCGGCCCCGTTCCGCGTGCGGTCGCGCTTCCCATGTTCCT
>USEK01000132.1 GCA_900553705.1 uncultured Collinsella sp. | reverse complement strand
GGCCGAAGGTGAAGGAACGTTGCCCTGGCATGAGCCTTCAAGTGGTCACGTTTGAAAACACACCCTCGGCGGCGCGCGGTTTGGCGAACCTCGGGCAAGACATGGATATCGTGGTGGGGATTTTCGACGATGCCTTTCTTAAAGAGCGTGGGTGCCTGGGCCTCGAGCTTTCGCGCGAGCCGCTCGGGTGCGCCGTTCCCGTCGACAGCGAACTCGCCAAACGCGACATCGTCACATTCGACGACCTCCACAATCACAGTCTTATGCTTATACGCCGGGGCTGGAACGCCGAAATCGACCGCGTGCGCGACGAGATACTCTTGCATCATCCTCAAATCGCGCTTGTAGACTTCCCGCAATATCGGGCGGAGGTGTTCAATCGCGGCGCGAACGAGGACCTCGCGCTTGCGACGCTGCCGTTGTGGGCCAACGTCCACCCCATGCTCAAAACCGTCCCTACCGATTGGGACTGTCTCGTGTCTTACGGGCTGCTTCATTCGCCGCACCCCGCAGACCACGTGCGGGAGTTCCTCGATGCCGTGTCTGCCGCGCTTGAGGCAGAGCATCGATAGGCAATCGCGAGCAGATGCGCTTATGCCTATGGGGACAACGGGAACTGGCTTCTGAGCTTGCGTTTTGATACCGTCGAGTAACGCCTGATGCTGTTTCGGCGTCGCTATAGAGCAAAGCCATCAGCGAAATAACGGGAATAAAAGCCTCCGAACCTTCTGGTTCGGAGGCTTCCTTTTTGCATGTCTGCCTAAACGACTCCTTGCCAAAGCCCCTTGAGCATCGGGCGGCATTATTGAGCGTGGGCGTTATCGTAGGTATCTCTGATCTCTTCCGGCAAATTGTCGGGAATCAGCGCCTTCAGTCTATCCTCGTTGCCATCCTGAATCGCCTGCTCGTAGTACCAGCATTTGAACTTCAACATGTCCAGCGCGCGGTTCATCTTCGCGATCTCCGACTCCATGTGGGTCTTTCGCTCCTCGAACATGGCCTTGCGCTTGGGATATGTCGATGGGCCCTCCGCGCACCATTCCATGAATAGACGGATGTCCTTGATCTCCATCCCCGCTTTCTTGAGGCATTCGATGACCCGAAGCGCCTCGAGTTCCGCATCGCCGAATCGGCGAATGCCGGACGTCCGCTCCAATTCCGGAAACAATCCCTGCTTGTCGTAATAACGCAGCGTGGAAACGGGCAGACCGAACATCTCCGCCACCTGTCCGATTGTGTGCATGGGTCCTCCGAATAAAACTCGATTTCATCCCTTGACCTAAAGTCAGGTTTAGGTATTACTTTCATTCTCGTCAATACAAATCGGGAGCGCAAGGGATTTTCGCCAAAGGTGCACGCTTGTCGGAACGGTTCTCGTCGGCGGCGTGAACGGTGTGGGCGAAATTACGGGGCATTCTGCTCTGGAGCAGGCGCAACGAATGGGCATGGAAATCTGGGCGGGCAGCTTGGCCGCGCGGAAAGAGATTCGTGTCCAGAACCATCGACAGGAGGAAATCGATCACGGCAATTAAGCAGACAGCGGGCAGAGATGCCCTGGGGGACTTTGCCCCCAAATTCGCACAGCTCAACGACGATGTGCTGTTCGGCGAGGTGTGGAGCCGGGAAGACGGGCTTTCCCTTCGAGACCGCAGTGTGGTGACGGTTGTGGCCCTGATGGCGCAGGGGCTGACGGACTCTTCGTTCCAATATCATTTGATGTCCGCAAAGAACAACGGCGTGACCAGGGCGGAGATAGCGGAGATCCTTACGCACGCGGCGTTTTACGCGGGCTGGCCCAAGGCATGGGCGGCCTTCCGCATGGCGAAGGAGGTCTGGGCGGACGACGATGTCGCCGACGCAAAGGCCGAGCACCAAAACGAGATGGCCTTTCCCATCGGTGCCCCCAACGACGCATTTGCAAAGAACTTTATCGGGCAAAGCTACCTCGCGCCTCTATCAACCGAGCAGGTTGGCGTCTACAACGTGACGTTCGAGCCCGGCTGCCGCAACAACTGGCACGTGCACCACGCCAAAAACGGCGGCGGACAGATTCTCATCTGCGTGGCTGGTCGAGGGTTTTACCAGGAATGGGGTAAGCCGGCGCAGAAACTGCACCCTGGCGACGTGGTCAACATTGCCCCAGGGGTGAAGCACTGGCACGGAGCCGCACCCGACAGCTGGTTCTCACATCTCGCGTTGGAGGTTCCGGGCGAGGAAGCCTCCAACGAGTGGTTGGAACCTGTGAACGATGAGGATTATCTCAAAGCGACTGACAAGGAGGCTTAAATACCTTCGCCGTCCGCGCCGCCGAGAGCAGGGCGCCCAAATCGGCCTGGATCGCCCCTGCCTTGCTTCCAAGCTGCAACGGAGCCGAGCCGCCCGAGATGTTTACGCTCAAAAGGTGCGCATCCGGCAGCTTCGCGGTCATGCTCCAGAACGGGAGCGTGATGATGCCGGGGGTCATCTCGCCCACGCCGAGCTCCAGCAACAGCACGCGGCGATCGCTGCGCTCGCGCACGAAGCGCTCGTATCGTCCGAGGCTCTCGCGCCATACCGCACCCTGCAGAAACGTGTCGTCGCGCACCCACGGCACAAGCTGCCAGCCGCAGTGCGGGCATCGGGGGACATCCTCGCTGCGGATCTCGAACCCCGCCATGCCCGCGAGCATGCGCTCGACGTAGGGGCTCGCCTCGAAGAGCTCGTCGCAGCATGGCTGCTTGCATTGAAGGTGCGCGAAGCTTCCCTGATAGTTGCAGATCCTCTCGGTGGGAAACGTCTTCTCGACTTGGGTGTCTACATTGGTGCTCAGGATGAAGTAGTCCTTATGGCCGATGAGGGACCGTAGGTCGAGATAGGGCTGCGAGGTCGGCTCGCGCAGCATGAAATCGATATATCGCGCGTAGTAGGCCCATTGCTGCTCGAGGCTGGGGTAGAGGTGGTAGAAGCCGTCGAAAAGGCTCTTGAAGCCAAAGGCTTGCTGCCAGTCCGCCATTCCTGCGCGCGCCATGCCCGCGCGGTTGTAATGGTTGAACCCGGCGGCGCTCGACATGCCCGAGCCGATGCCGACGATGATGGCGTCGGCATCGTCGATAAGGCTTCGAAGCCTACGCGCTTCTCTTTCTAGGGGTGGCATCGGGCGACCTCCTCAAAAGCCGGGGCCATATCGCCGTCAACGAGAATCGTCTCGCACGATGCATCGGGCGCCATAGCCTGGCTGTAGTTGAACACGATGTAGGTGGCGTGCTCGCAGACGTTCGCGATCTGGGCGAGCATGTGCTTTATGATGCCGTTGCGCAGTCCCACGCCAAGTTCGAGGATGGCGACCCTGCCGTTGCGATGGGCTTGCACAAGGCGCTCGAGCTCCTCGAGCTGGGCCGTGGCGAGGGCGTCTGGATGGGCGAGACGCCGCTCGTCGATCGACGTGCGTATGCTCCCCTCCGTCTCGAGCACGCGCTCCTCGTCGAACCCGGCGCGCGCGAAGTGCCCGTCGATGTTGCATGTGACCACGAAGGTGTCGGCGTGCTCCGTAAGACGCCGCAGCCCGTTCATGAGCGAGCCGGGCTCATATTCGAGATACTCCTTTTGATGGAACCGCTCGGCCCATCGGCGTCGCACGCTGGCATCCGGGGAAGCGAGCCCCTGCAGTATGCAGCCGATGCCGTCTGCCCGGGCGAGGTCCCCGTACGCCTCTTGGAAATGAGCATCGGCGCAGAAAAGGTTGAGCCCCTCCGCCATGTCGAGTCCGTTGCTAGCGCCGATGATGACAAGATCCGCTTCGGCTAGCGCCCTGCCTATGCGAACTGCTTTCGCCGTCTCCATGCGCTACCTCCCCAGCGTCTTGCGCACGTCGGCGAGCACGTCGGCGATGTCGGCGCGAACGGCGAGCCCCCGATCCTCGATCGCGCGGGGGAGAAACTGCGTCTTGTTGTTTACGGCGATGTAGCTGGCCTGCGGTAACTGCGCCGTGAGGGCCCAGAACGGCTCCTGGATAAACGCGGGCGTCATGCGGCCCACACCCAGCTCGAGGAAGAGGATCCTCTGCCGTGCGTGCGCGTCGAGCCAGTCGGACACCTTGCGGTACTGCTCCTCGTAGAGTTCGCCCTGCAGGAAGTTGCCGTAGCCGCGAACCCAGGGGAACGCCTCTGCCCCGCAGTGCGGGCAGCGCGGCACGAGCTCTGTCGGAACCTCCAGACCGTCTCCCATGGCCTCTACCATGTGGGAGACCGGCTCGACCGCGTTCCACACCTCGTCGGTGCAACAGTGGGAGCACTGAAAGAAGCGGTGGTCGCCTTGGATCTCTGCCACTTTCTCCCAGGGATAGAGCTTCACAAACTGCGTGTCCTGGTTGGTGGTGAGCACGAAGAAATCCTTCTCGGCGAGAATGGCGTCGAGGTTCCTGTAGGGCTTGCGCAGCGGGGCGTTGAGCGTGGTGTCGAGGAAGGTGGCGAGGTATCCCCAGCGCGCCTCGGCGGTGGGCCAGCGGTAGAACGACCCCTCGAAAGCGCCCTTGAAACCGTAGCGCTCGGCGAATTTGCCGAAATGCCTGCGATAGGTTGCGTTGTCCTCGTAATAG
>USEK01000131.1 GCA_900553705.1 uncultured Collinsella sp. | reverse complement strand
GAGATTCCTCTACGTCTCGTGGGCTCGGAGATGTGTATAAGAGACAGGACTGCATTACCTCGCCCACCCGTCTTCGCCTCGAAAGGACCCACCCATGGCAAAGAAACCCGATTCGTTCTACTTCGACAACTACGTCGCCTGCGCCGACCTTGCCGTCCAGGCCGCCGAGCTGCTCACCAAGATTTTCGAGAACTTCGATCCCGCAAAGATTCACGATATGCTCAACAAGATGCACGCGATCGAGCATGCGGCCGACAAGAAGCACCATGAGCTTGAGGACGCCTTGCTCACCGCCTTTATCACCCCGCTCGAGCGCGAGGATCTGGATCTGATGAGCTGCTCACTCGACACCGTGCTCGACCGCATCGAGGGCGTCGTGCAGCGCGTCTACTTCACCAACATCCAGAGCATCCATCCCGACGCCATCGTCATCGCCCACAAGGTGACTGACGCCTGCCGCGCCATGAAAGACCTGATGGTCGAGCTGCCCAACTACCGCAAGTCCAAGACCCTGCGCGAACTCGTCATCCAGATCAACACCATCGAGTCCGAAGCCGACGAGCTCTATATCAACGCCATGCGCAACCTGCACGTTAACGGCAAGGACCCGCTCGAGGTCATCGCCTGGCGTGACGTGTACGCCTTCCTGGAGTACTGCGCTGACTGCTGTGAGAATGTGGCCGATGTTGTGGATTCGATTGTCATGAAGAACAGTTAATTGGGGGTACGTGTCCCGGCGGCGAAGGGCCGGCACCTGTTTGCTTTCTCACTCCGGCTGCATGGCAGAGTCGTTCGAAAGTAAACAGGTGCCGGCCCTTCGCCTTACGTACCACCATTGGGAACTTTGGCTGATACTTTGAAAGCGATGGGGCTTTTGTTGGCGGGGCCTTTGGACCCGATTGGGAACTTTGGGACCGCCTTAAACGTTTGGGTGGATGGGGCTTTGGGTACCCTTTGTTTTACTTTGGATTGATTCGTTGAATTTGGAGGTCTTGGTTGTGAGTTATTTGGATCTGGCTCGTGGTCGGTATTCTTGTCGTTCGTTTGAGGACCGTTCTGTTGAGCAGGCTGTGGTGGATGCCATTGTTGAGGCTGGGCGGATTGCTCCTTCTGCTTGTAATAATCATCCTTCTCGTGTGATGGTGTTGGATACGCCCGAGCTTCTGGAGAAGGCTGCTGCTTGTCAGCCTCGGTTTGCTCGTGATGGGTCTATCTTTGGGGCTCCGCTTGTCTTCCTTATTTGCAGCGTTACCGATGATGCTTGGGTGCGCCCGTATGACCAGATGAATTCCAGTGAAATCGATACGTCCATAGTGTGCGATCAGATGATGATGGAGGCCACCGAGCAGGGCCTGGGAACGTGCTGGGTATGCCATTTTAAGCCTGAGGTGGCACAGGAGCAGTTCAACCTGCCCGAGGGCGTCTATCCCTATCACATGCTCGTCTGTGGCTATCCTGCCGACCACATCGCCGATCCCGAGCATCGCGAGGCCCGCACCATTCCCCTCCCCGACTTCCTCCTCAAGTAGGTTTTGGGACATGCCTTAAAACCCACCCTTGACCGCTCACCCGTTCGCCGAGTTCTGCGTCACTAATGTGCAGGGCTCGGTTTTTTATGTTACACACCCCGGCACAGTCATAAAAAAGGACCCGCAAGCTGCGGGTCCTTTCTAGGCACTAAATTGTAGGCCGAATGTTAGTCCAAGTCGTCGGCGGCAAAGTTGTCGATCGGGGCGAAGGGGTCGGCCACGGGGACAACCGGGTCAGCGACGGGCAGCGGCTCGGCGGGAACAGTCACCGCAGGAGAAGCGGCGGAACCGACCGGCGTGGAGGCCATGAGGTCGGCCGGGAAGGAGTTTTGGGCATCGTCCATGAAGTGCTGGATGAGCTTGAGATACTCGGCCTTGAACTCCTCACGGGAAGCCTTGAGGCGATCGATCTCCTCGAGCTCGGCCTGCTTCTCGGTCAGAGCTTGGCGGATAACCTCGCGTGCCTTGGCGTCAGCCTCGTTGCGGATACGCTCAGCGTTCTCATTGGCATCGTTGACGATGGTCTCAGCGGTCTGCTGGGCAGCGATCAGGGCAGCGGAAATCTGGCGCTCCTGAGCGGAGAAGTCAGGGGCGGGAGCAGCCACGGGGGCGGCAGGAACGGCCTGGGCGGGGGCATCCTGAGCCTGGGCAAGCTGAGCCTGCGCATCGGCAAGCTGCTGCTCGGTAGCAGTCAGACGACCCTTAAGGTCGACGATCTTAGCGAGCATAGCGTCAACCTCGGAGGACAGCGTCTCCAAGAAGACGTCGACCTCGGCAGGATCGTAGCCACGCTTGGCCTCAGAGAAAGTCTGAGCCTGGATGTCTGCAGGGGTAATAGCCATAACAAGTCTCCTTTTTCATCGCCTCGGCGCTACACGCCCGACGTAAGTTACTAAGTCAGTTCTACACGAGTATACCTATAAGAAGCTGCAGAACCAGCCTCTGCACCAACTGCAACGCAATAATCGCAACGACCGGCGAAAAATCGATACCGCCCATCGGCGGGATGAAACGACGGAACAGGTTGAGCCACGGACCGCACACGCTATCGAGCACCGCGGCAATATCCTGAAGCAAACCACCCTGCTTCATCGGAATCCACGTCATAAAGCAGTAGACGACAATAAGCGTGGAATAGAAGTTGAACAGCGTGTTGACCAGCTGGACGATAGTGTAGATGTTGATGGGAATCTCCTCGTCTTGTCTTTACTTAAGGTAGCCGTCGGCACGAAGCTTCTTGAGGTCCGAATCTTTGACCTCGCAGCCGGCGGGCAACACCATGAACACGCGGTCGCCCACCTCCTTGACCGTGGCGCCCAGACCGCAGGCAAAGCCGTAAGAGAAGTCCAAGACGCGCTTGGCAACTTCGGTGCGTACGCCCACAAAAATCAGTGCGACAGGCTGCTTGGTGCGAACGCGGCGAACCACGGTCTCCACGTCGTCATAGCTCTCGGGGCGCAGGACATAGGCCGGCAGCTGCGGCGTGGCGTTGATGATATTGCTCGCATAGGCCGAGGCATCGCTCGGTGCAGACGCGGGCGCAGCGGCGGCACGGGCGCGGGTGTTCTCGGCGTAGCTCGACGGCGTGTCATAGGCACCAGGACGATAACCGCTCGCAACACTGTCCTGCGAGCGCGAAGGCGGGTTATACGTCGTGGCATGGCGGGAGTCATCGCCGACCAGCTGCCCGGAGCGTGTATACACGGCAACCGACTCAGCTTCACCACGGCGCGTCTGACCAAGCAGGCCGTTGCTCGGCTCGTCTTGGGTGTAGAAGCCCTCGCCCGAAGCACCGCTGTAGCCGTTGCCCTGATAGCCATCGTCATAGCCATCATCGTTGCCGTAGTCGTCGTCCTGGCCATAACCCTGGTCGTAACCCTGCTGGCCGCCCAGGTGCATCTTATTTTTAATCTCGTCAAGGAAGCCCATGGTTGTGTCCTCTCGCGGTTTAGTGCAGGCGCCCCGATAATCAGTGCGCACTTCAGAGCCTTATTTTACTGCAAACTCCGGGCTAAATACTACCCTGCCCAGGCGAACGAGCGTAGAGCCCTCCTCAAGGGCAGGCTCAAAGTCTTCGCTCATGCCGCAGGAAAGCTCAGGCAGGTTCAAATCGGGATGCGCCGCCTCCAGCTCATCCCTCAGCTCACGAAGCCCCGCAAAGGTGCGGCGTGCCACATCCTTGTTCCCCCGGGGCGCCATAGTCATAAGCCCCTGTACGCAAATTCCCTCAAGTTCCGCAAGCTCGCCCGCGGCGGCGCGAATCTCATCGGGCGAAAAGCCTCCCTTCGACTCCTCACCACTCACATTGACCTCAATGAGCACACGCTGAGGGCCGGCGAGCTCGCCTGCCTCAATCTTGCGGGCAGCACGGCTCGAGATCGCCTGCGCCAGATGCAGCGAACCCACCGAGTGAATCAGCTCGGCTGAGCCCAGCACCGCATTGATCTTATTGGTCTGCAGGTTCCCGATCATATCGAAGCGCACCTCGGGCAGCTCCGGATGCTCCGCCAGACCCGTGAGCTTGCGAACCAGCTCCTGCGGGCGGTTCTCGGCAAAATGGCGATACCCCGTCTGGATGGCGGCAACGGTCTCATCGACACCAACGGTCTTTGACACGGCAATGAGGCGCGCGGCGTCGTGGGGGCGGCCTGCGCGATCGAGCGCCGCATAAAAACGTTCCAGAATCTGCTCGCGGCGAGCGCGCATCAAGTCCAAATAGTTATCCATTGCCAATCGCCTCCGCTGACAGCCAAACAAGTAGTCCCATGCTAACGCAAGAGCGCGGCCCCGCATGTGCAAGGCCGCGCTCACTTAGGTATTTACAATCTTTCGACGAACGGGGTTACTTACTCCTCGTCGTCCTCGCCATCGTCCTCATCCTCAAGATGATCGAGCAGGTAGCGAAGACCCTCGCTGACCTCGTTAGCGGGCACCTTGGCAACGTAACGCGCGTCGACGGCGGGCCTCATGATGACGCCCTCGCCCGAAGGCACGCGCATGCTCTCGAGCTCATCCTCATCCGTACGGGCGATATCACCGGCAGTCATACGCTGTCCGGTCA
>USEK01000130.1 GCA_900553705.1 uncultured Collinsella sp. | reverse complement strand
GGCCTCGCCCTCATCTGGTTCATGATCCCGCTGTTCTGGTTCATGGGCATCCACGGCCCCTCGGTCGTTAAGCCTGCCCTCAACGCCGCGCTGTTTGGCAACATCACCACCAACCTCGCCACGCTGCAGGCCGGCGGTCACCCCGCCCTCGCCCTGACCGAGAACTTCGGTAACTACATCGGCGAACTCGGCGGCACCGGCGCCACGTTCATTGTCCCGATCATCTTCCTGCTCTTTATGCGCTCCAAGCAGCTCAAGGCCGTCGGCAAAGCCTCTGTCGTACCCGTGATGTTCGCCGTCAACGAGCCGCTGCTGTTCGCCGCGCCCATCATCCTCAACCCGTACTTCCTGATCCCGTTCCTGTTTGCCCCCGTGGCCAACGTCCTCATTGGTAAGTTCTTCATCGACTTTTTGGGCATGAACGGCTTTATCTATGCCATGCCGTGGGCACTCCCCGGACCGATCGGCACCTTCATCGACACCAACTTCCAGCCGATCTCTCTGGTCCTGGTTGTCGTCCTGCTGGTCGTTGACTTCTTGATCTACTACCCGTTCTGCAAGGCCTACGACAACGTCCTGTGCAAGCAGGAGGCCGAGACCCTGGCCGAAGAAGAGGCCGAGGAGACCAAGACCGTCAAGACCGCTGACGCCCCCGCCGTTGAGGCTCCTGTTGTCGAGACCGCTTCTGCCACTGAGGCCTCCGCAGCTCCGTCCGCCCTTAAGGGCAAGGATCTGAGGGTTCTGGTTCTGTGCGCTGGCGCCGGCACCTCTGCACTGCTCGCCAACGCGCTTAAGGAAGGCGCCGACGAGCTGGGCATCGACATTACCGCCAACGCCGGTGCCTACGGCAGTCACTACGCCATCATGGACCAGTACAACGTCATCGTCCTGGCTCCGCAGGTTCGCACCTATTACAACGAGATGAAGGCCGACACCGACCGCCTGGGCATCACGCTGCTGTCGCCCAAGGGCAAACAGTACATCGACCTCACTAAGGATCCCAAGGGTGCCGTCGCCTGGATCGAGGAAAACCTCGAGGCATAAGACGCTGACACCACCTGCCGCTCGCAGACAATAAATGGCCCGTGCATCGATGTGAACTGCGTCCCAAATCTTGGACGCCCTAAATAGCGACTAGGCCGCGAGGGCCTGATTCCGGAACTCCTCCGGGGTCAGGCCCTTCAATCTTACCTGCCTCCGGCTCGTGTTCCAGTGGACTATGTATTCCTCCAGGTCGCGTTTGAAATCCTCGAACGTCTCCCACTCGCGGCCCCGGTAGAACTCGTCCTTGACGTGGCCGAAGAGCTGCTCGGTGGCGGCGTTGTCGATGCAGTTCGCCTTCCTGGACATGCTCTGGACGATGCCGGCGGCCTCGAGCCTGGATGTGTACGAGGCGTGCTGGTACTGCCAGCCCCGGTCCGAGTGCATGGTCGGGGCGGCGCCCTCGGGAATCTTGGACAGCAGCTCGTCGAGCATCCTGACCTGCTGGGCCATGTCGGGCGTGGTCGATATGTCGCTCGCCACGATCTCCTTGGTGCAGAAGTCCAGCGTCGGGGCCCAGTAGGCCTTGCCGCCCGCCACCTTGAACTCGGTGACGTCCGTTCCCAGCTTCCGCCACGGGGCCCCGGCGTCGAAATCCCTCGCGATCACGTTCTCGAACGTCCTGCCGACGACGCCCCTGTACGAGTTGTACCTGTGGTAGGCCGTCTCGCGTCTGATACCGCAGCGAATCCCCATCTCGCGCATCATCTTGAGCACGGTCTTGTCGGCTATCACGGCCCCCTCTTCCGCCCTGAGGCACATCGCTATCTGCCGGTGCCCGCAGCCGTTGGCGGTGCGCGAGAAGATCTCGGCGGCCGCCTCCCAGAGCTCGGGGCGCGTGGGCCTCGGCGGGTGCGCGAGGGCGTAGTAGTAGGTCGACCGCTTGAGCTCGGCGCATGCGAGCAGGTGCCCGAGCGCGTGCCCCTCGGCGCGCAGGGCCGCGACCGCTTCGGCCTTCGCCCTGGTCAGAGCCCGTCCCTCTCGACCAGGGCGCGTAATTTTTTTAGGTAGGCCACCTCGGCCTCGAGCCTACGGCACCGCTCCTCGAGCTCCTCCTCGCGGGTCCGCGGCCTCGCCTTGGAACCCTTCGGCCGGCCCTTGGGCCTCGGGCGCAGGGCCTCCGCGCCGCCCCGGCGGTATAGCGCGCACCACTTCTTGAGCGGCGACATCGACATTATGCCGAACGCCGCCATCGCCTCGGTCTTCGTCATGCCGCCGTCGACGACGGCGGAGGCGGCGGCGACCTTCTGCTCGTATGTGTACCTGCCCTGCTTTCCGTCCATGCGCAGCAGCACCTCGCTCCCGAATGCGCGGTATATCTCCTGCCATCTTCTCACGGCTTCCACGGGAAGCGAAAGGGCAATCGCGGCAGATTTATACCCGTGCCCGAGCTCGAAGAGCCCTATGGCCGCCTTCCTGGCCTCGATATCATGCTTCACTCTCAAATCAACGCGCATAAAGAAAGCCTCCCATTTCTCATGTCCAAGAAATGGGAGGCAGTTCACGGGGTTTCTTTGTCATCCTCTCCTTCTAGATACAGAAGCGAGTCTTGCTGAAGTGCGACTGGGAAAACAGGCGTATCTTCTGGTTTCGTTTTATTGTAGAGGCTGCCTAAACGCAGGAGCGGTCCCGATGTCCAGGGATTCTTAATAAGAGACTTATAAAAATTTAGACTTCCTCGAAGAGCCGCTTGAAATATCCCTCTCTCTGCGTCGGTGAGTTTAGCGATGGATTTACCGTAATAGCAGCCCATCGCGCCTTCAATGTCGCTATTGCTTAGTCGGTGGAGCGTTGAGCGGAGTCGCCGATATTGCTCGCGCTTTATATTTGTCTTTTGGTTACAGACAACGCCCGTGACTAGCTGTCTTGAGAAACTGCAACTGTAAAACGATTTATCTTCGTTGATCTCAAATGACTCGGTTCCATGGAAGTCAGTGATCGCGTTTCGTATTTTGTTGGGCAACCTGAGCTTTTCCTCTGAGCAAAAGTGTCGATAAAAATAGAAAGAGCTTTTAAAAGAGAACGTTAGGTCATCGGCATATCGCGTGTATTGATAATGATACTCATGCGATAGATGCATAAGCTGTTTGTCCATGCCAAGGCAAATCATGTTTGAAATTAAAGGGGATGAGGGAGTTCCCTGAGGGAGCCCTTTTGGTGTGGCGACAAGTCTAGAAATGCAGAATGCAACTTCAGGGGTGAGACCTAACTTCTTCGAAACAAGAAGGCCATATACCCGTTTAGATGAGATTGAAGGAAAGAAATCCTTAATATCAATGCCAGCAATTACTTGTGAGCCAATATGGGTCTCAGCATTTGTTTGTATTGATCGACCCTTTACAAAACCGTGCACACAAGGCAAAGGGTTGTAGCTTTTTTCTAGCTCTTTAGCGATAATTCGTTGAACCTTTTTTAAATCAGATCTTGGGATTAATAGCTCTCGATAGCCGCCATTTCTTTTAGGAATCAATTTATTTCTGTATAGGTCATACATGGAGGATGAATTGACAAAGAAATCAAGCTTTTCTATAGACAGGCCAAGAAACCCTGCCAGATCTGTCTTCGACTGCAGCTCTTTGAGCATCAGATTTTCCTTAAAGTTGATAGCCGGTTCCTCCGTAGAGTCGTACTTGATAGACACGTAGCAGAATATAATGTGCAAACAACACATATCCGATTGCGATGCGCAAACGCTAATTCGAACCGGCTATGAAATGTATTTTACCAGTCATCCATTTGATGCAAATTCAAAATTAGGTAACTGTGTCAAATCAGGAACCCTGAATACAGGAATGACCCCTAAGGCCTGAGGTGCCTTCTGCATTGATAATTGAACGTCGTTCGCAACTAATAGACAGTCGATGCATTTTGAGCTAATGAAGCCGAGGCGAGGCACCTCTTCACCGGTCTTCTACAGATAGTTCAAGAAGAGGGAGTGGAACTCAAGACCCGGCGGCGGAATCAATACGTATGCAATCATGGGCGGGATCGCGCTCAACGCGGTCAAAGTCGACATATGCAAGGTCGACATACAGCGGCTCCGTGGGGCGGATCGCAGGTAAAAATAATTCACCGGGGACTAAGCGCAATATTGGCGGTACCAATTCACGGTACTTGGTGGTGCCTAAGCTGGAAAATTCAAAAAGTGTTTCAGCAATAATATGCTGCACCTAGAAACACTATTCCCGGAAAAAGCAGTGTAAAGGTAGCAGTAATCCAGTTGCTGTCGCCGGTTTTGAGAAGAGTTAAAGTTGTCGCGGTGGCAGTCTTGGGCTTGGACGACGTGGCCACCGTGGCCTGGTCGTTGTGATTGTCTTGGGCGCTGCGGTCGTGGGCTTCGCTACGAGGTCCGTCAACTACCAAGCACCGGGCTGCCCTGCAACATGACCGGCACCGCCAGCAGGCTAGCCCGCCCTGCCACCCACGAGCCGCATCCATTGGTCTCCACGCAGCCGGTGGCGTGGCCACAACGGGTCCAATCACCACATACGCGGCCACGGCCCTGTCTCTTATACACATCTGACGCTGCCGACGACTAGTCGAGTGTAGAT
>USEK01000129.1 GCA_900553705.1 uncultured Collinsella sp. | reverse complement strand
GGCCAGCTCCTCATCGGTCAGCTGGCTGTGGGTGGTGGAAGCCGGATGGATGACCAGACTCTTGACGTCGGCCACATTTGCCAGCAGAGAGAAGACCTTCAGGTTGTCGATGAACTTGAATGCTTCCTCACGGCCGCCCTTGATGTTGAAGGTGAAGATGGAAGCACCGCCGTTGGGGAAGTACTTCTCATACAGGGCGTGGTCGGGGTGGTCAGGCAGGCTGGGGTGGTTGACCTTCTCCACCTTGGGGTGATGGGTCAGGTACTCCACGACCTTCTTGGTGTTCTCGACGTGGCGGTCCAGGCGCAGGGAGAGCGTCTCGGTGCCCTGCAGCAGCAGGAACGCGTTGAACGGGCTGATGCAGGCGCCCTCGTCACGCAGCAGGATAGCGCGGACATAGGTTGCGAAGGCGGCGGGACCGGCAGCCTCGGCAAACGAAACACCATGGTAGGAGGGGTTGGGCTCAGCGATCTGGGCGTACTTGCCACTCGCCTTCCAATCGAAGTTACCGCCGTCGACGATCACACCGCCCAGCGAGGTACCGTGGCCTCCGATGAACTTGGTTGCGGAGTGGACGACGATGTTGGCGCCGTGCTCCAGCGGACGGAACAGATACGGGGTGCCGAAGGTGTTGTCGACGACAACCGGCAGACCGTGCTTCTTGGCAATCTCGGAGATGGCGTCGATGTTGGGGATGTCGGAGTTGGGGTTGCCGAGCGTCTCGAGATAGATGACCGTGGTGCTGTCCTTGATGGCAACCTCAACCTCTTCCAGGTTATGGGCATCGACAAACGTGGTCTCGACGCCAAACTGGGAGAGCGTATGCTCCAGCAGGTTGTAGGAGCCACCGTAGATGGTCTTCTGAGCCACCACGTGGTCACCAGCCTGGGCAAGAGCCTGCAGGGTATAGGTGATGGCAGCAGCGCCGGAGGCGACGGCAAGACCTGCCACGCCGCCCTCGAGCGCGGCGATACGGTCCTCGAAGACGCCCTGGGTGGAGTTGGTCAGACGGCCGTAGATGTTACCGGCGTCGGCAAGACCAAAGCGGTCGGCGGCGTGCTGGGAGTTGCGGAACACATAGCTCGTGGTCTGGTAGATCGGCACGGCACGGGAGTCGGAAGCGGGATCGGCGCTCTCCTGGCCAACGTGCAGCTGCAGGGTATCGAAACCAAAGGTGTGCTCGGGGTTGTTGATGAACTGGCTCATGATGATCTCCTTGATCGAACGAAAGTAAGTAAAAAGAGAGAAGTAAGTCGCTGTCTCCTGATCACGCCGACGGGCGCAAACAGGAGCCCGGCATTCGTCTTGGTAAGCAATTCATATGCGGGCCTCCTTTCGCGTCCCGATTCCGTGGTCGGCTTAATAACCTACCGCCTTTGTGTGTTTTGAATAGTACGGGCATTGTCTCCCTCGGTCAATCACTTAAAAGCGCTAACTTGTTATCTGTTTTATAGATAACTATCGAAAGGATGGCGTCGATGACCCTTCAGCAGCTTCGTTTTCTGATCACCGTGGCAGAGTCCGGCTCAATCAACGCCGCAGCTCAACGCCTCTATACTGCTCAGTCCAACATCTCAAACGCCGTCAAAAGCCTGGAACAGGAGCTCCATCTGGAGATCTTTACGCGCTCCAGCCGCGGCGTCACGCTCACCAACGACGGCACCGAGCTTTTGGGCTATGCGCGCCAGGTCGTAGAGCAGGCCGACATGCTCGAGGCACGCTACGAGGACGGCGGCATCCCGCAAGCCCGCCTCGCCATTTCCGCCCAGCACTACGCCTTTTCGGTCGAGGCCTTTGTCAACGTAGTCGAGCGCTGCCGCGACAGCAAGTTCGAGTTCATCATGCGCGAGACCACCACATCGCAGATCATCGACGACGTGCGCGCGTTTCGCAGCGACATCGGCATCCTCTATCTGGACGACTTTAATACCCGTGTCTTGCAGAAGGCCTTCGCCGATGCCCGCGCAAGCTTCCATCCCCTCTTCGACGCGACGGTCCACGTCTTCGTTAGCGAGCGCCACCCGCTCGCACGCCGCCCGCAGCTGTCCCTTGCCGACCTCACGCCCTATACGCGCTACAGCTTTGAGCAGGGAACCTCAAACTCCTTCTATTACGCCGAGGAACCCTTTAGCTATATCCCTTGCGACCGCAACATACGAATCTCGGACCGCGGAACACTTACTAACTTACTTATCACGTCGAACGGTTACACTCTGTCGACCGGTGTCCTCTCCAATGAAATGCAATGGGGCATGGCATCGATCCCGCTAGCAGACGCCCCAACGATGCACGTTGGCTACATCATGCACGACGAGCGCAAGCCCTCTCCCCTCTTGCAGCAATACCTCGACGAGCTCAACCGCACCATCCATGCCAACTAACTGTCGGAAGACGGGGCAGAAATCATAGATTGCTAGCCCCCGGCGGGCATGGCGCTACAATGGTCACTCACATGAAACGCACTCAACGAAAGGAAGCCCGTGAAGGTCATCATCTATACCGACGGCTCGGCCCGATCAAATCCGGGACGCGGCGGCTACGGCGCCGTGCTCAAATACACCAACCCCGCCGGCAAGACCTTTACCTCCGAGCTTTCGCGCGGCTACGCCAAGACCACCAACAACCGCATGGAGCTCATGGCCGTTATCGTGGCGCTCGAGGCACTCAACCGCCCCTGCGAGGTCGAGGTCCATTCCGATTCGCAGTACGTCGTCAACGCCTTTAACAAGCACTGGATCGACGGCTGGAAAAAGCGCGGGTGGAAAACCTCCAACAAGCAGCCCGTTAAGAACCGCGACCTGTGGGAGCGTCTACTTGCCGCAAAGAGCCAGCATAAGGTGGAGTTCATCTGGGTGAAGGGGCATGCCGGCCATGAGCTCAACGAGCGCTGCGACGAGCTTGCCACCACCGCAGCCGACGGAGCCAACCTCGATATCGACGCCGGCTTTAACGAGAGCGACCTGTAGCGGCGTTTTCGCACGCTTTTGCGTCCCCCTCGCGCTACACTCGTCCTGTAGACCAAACAATGCAAGGGGGACACATGCTGCGCATAGCGACCATCGGCACATCCATGATCACCGACGACTTTATCCAAGTCGTCAATGCAAACGACCAGGCTGTATTCGTAGGCACGCTCTCGCGCAACGCCGAGCGCGGCGCTGCCTTTACCGCTGAGCGCGGCGGCGAGCGCAACTTCACCGCACTTGACGAGCTTGCGTCCACCGACGACGTCGACGCCGTCTACATCGGCAGCCCCAATGCGCTCCACTACGAGCAGGCGCTCGCCTGTATCGCCGGAGGCAAGCACGTTATCGTCGAAAAGCCCTTTTGTGCCACCGAGGCGCAGGCGCTGGAAGTCTTCCGCGCTGCCGAGGCAGCAGGTGTCGTGGCCCTCGAGGCCATGCGCCCGCTCCACGACCCCGCTTTCCACGCCATCGAGGACGCTCTGGGCGAAATTGCGCCCATTCGCCGCGCCTCACTGCGCTTTGGCAAGTACTCCTCGCGCTACAACGAAATCCTCGCAGGACGCGCCAGCAACATCTTCGATTGCAATATGGCATCGGGCTCCCTCATGGACATCGGCGTCTACACCGTCGAGCCCATGGTCGAGATTTTCGGCATGCCCTCCGGCCTTACGAGCATGACTACTCTGCTCGACCCCACCACGCGACAGCTCACGCACGGCCCCATCGACGGCTGCGGTTCCATCCTCGCCAGCTATGGCGGAGGCCGCATCTCCGTCGAGCTCGCGCACTCCAAAATTACGAATGACCTACTGCCCTCGCAGATCGAAGGCGAGCGTGGCACTATCCAGATTGACCATCTGTCAACGCCCCGCAACGTCCGCATCGACTATCGCGGCGACGTCGTACGCGGCTCGGCGACCGAGGCGCCGCGCGAACAGGGCGACAACGGCCGCGTGCTCGACCTGCCCATCGACGCGCTGCGCCCCAACCCCAACCAGCCGCGCATCGAGTTTGACGAGGCCTCGCTGCGCTCGCTGAGCGACAGCATCCGCCGCTATGGCATCCTCCAGCCGCTGACCGTCCGCCGCACGGACGAGGGCTACGAGCTCATCGCGGGAGAGAGACGGCTGCGCGCGGCAAAGCTCGCGGGACTGCGCGAGGTGCCGTGCCTGCTCGCGCGCTCGAGCGAGGAGGAGAGCGCGCTGCTCGCGCTGATCGAAAACCTCCAGCGCCGCGATTTGCACTACTTGGAGGAGGCTGCGGCTATCGCGCGGCTGATCGCGACCTACGGCCTCTCGCAGGAGCAGGCGGCGGAAAGGCTGGGGAAATCCCAGTCCGCTATTGCCAACAAGCTGCGGCTGCTGCGCCTGTCGCCCGACTGTGTGCGCCTTCTGCGCGAGCATGACCTCTCCGAGCGGCACGCACGGGCGCTGCTGCGCCTGACGGACGAGGAAGACCGCCTCAAAGCCTTGCAAGTTATCGCCGCACGCGGCTACAACGTCGCGCAGAGTGAGGCGTACATCGAAGAGCTTTTGAAGCTCAAGCAGAAAACGCCCCCGCCGCGCCTGCCGACCTACATCGTCAAGGATGTGCGCATCTTTTTGAACACCATCCGCCACTCGCTCGGGCTGATGCCTGTCTCTTATACACATCTGACGCTGCCGACGACTAGTCGAGTGTA
>USEK01000128.1 GCA_900553705.1 uncultured Collinsella sp. | reverse complement strand
ACGCCACCGCCCTCGGGCTCCCCATCATCATGCCCGTGTCTGGCTACGTGAGCTCGGTGATCCCCGTCCTTCTCATGGTGTGGTTCGGCTCTATCCTTGAGCGCTGGCTCAAGAGCTGGATGCCGACTGCGCTCAAGATGTTCCTCGTCCCGCTCGCCACGATGACGGTCTCCATCGTCTTGGGCTACCTCGTCATCGGCCCGGTGGCCACCCTCATCACCAACCTGCTGAGCGCGGCGTTCTCGTTCATCTTCCAGCTCCCCGTGGTTGGTTCCGTCCTGGGCAGCGCCCTGGTCGGCGGACTGTGGATGTGCCTCGTCATCTTTGGCTTCCACTGGAGCCTCATCCCCATCTCCATCATGAACCTGAACACCCTCGGCCACGACAGCGTGCTCGCCGCCACCATCGGCCACGGGTTCGCGCTCGGAGCGGTCATCTTTGCCATGTACCTCAGAAACAAGGACGAGCGCTTCCGCGGCATCGCCCTTCCCGCGATGATCTCCGCCTTCTTCTTCGGCGTCACCGAGCCGGGCATCTACGGCATCGCCCTCCCCAACAAGCGCGCGTTCGTCGTGGCATGCCTGAGCTCCGCCGTGGGCGGCGCCATCGTGGGAATGACGGGCGCCCTCATGTACATCTCGGGCGGCCTCGGCGTCTTCAACCTGCTCAACTTCATCGACGGGACCCCTGGTGGCGCCGGGATCTCCCACATGATCTACGCGATCATCGCCTCACTCGTCTCTGCCGTTCTGGCCTTTGTTATCGAGTTCATCACCTACCGGCCCAACGACGACGAGGAAGGCGCCCGCTAGCTTGCGCCCTTTTCGACCAGCTCTATGTAATTGAGGAGCAGTTGAGGTGGGTGAGGGCCGAGGGCGATCAAGGTGGCCGCCCTCGGTCCGGGACAACCTGCCAGAAGGCGTTTAGCTTTCTCAGGCGGTGCTGAAATGAACTGCCCCCGAAACTTAGACGGGTCAATTAGCGGCCTATGCCGCACATGGGGACTGATTCCGGAACTCCTCCGGGGTCAGTCCCTTTTGCTTAACCTGCCTCCTCTTGTTCCGGTGAACGGTGTAGGCGTCGAGGTCCCGCTTGAACTCCTCGAAGCTCCGCTACGTCCGGTTCCTGTAGAACTCGTCCTTCAGGCGCCCGGGCAGCAGCTCTGTCGCATGAGCTTGCCCTCGCACGCCGCCGGCCCCGGCCGGGTCCGGGCACCCTTCGGCCTCCCGCCGGCCTTCGGCGCGCCCGTACCCCCTGTCGCAAAGCTCTGCTACAAGAGTTCTCAGCGTGGCGTCGTGCCTGACTCTCCCGTCCATAAAGAAGCCCCCATTTCTAATGTTCAAGAAATGAGGGGGCGGTTCTATTTCGGGACGGGGATTAAATAATCATTCGGTACAAATTTATTTTCCCCGTCCTTGAAAAATCATCGGGCGTGGTCTTGGGCAAATAGTCTAGTTGCGCCTAAGGTGGACGACGGTCTCGCAGTGGAAGGTTTGCGGGAATAGGTCGACCGGTGTGATCTTGATGGGAGAGAAAGTGCCTTCCTCGACAAAGCGCTTAAGATCGCGCGCCAGGGTGGCCGGGTCACAGCTCACGTAGGCGACATCGCGAGCACTCGTGCTGGCGATAAGGTCGATCGCTTCGGGGGCGAGGCCTGCACGCGGCGGGTCGACTACTAGGACATCGGCGTCCTGGTCGGGGAACTCGCGCACCGCGTCTCCGCCAATGACGTCGACGTTATCAAGCTTGTTAATCTCCAGGTTACGGCGTAGATCGCGCACGGCGGGGCCGTAGGCCTCGACGGCGGCGACAAAGTCGCAGCGGCGGGCGAGCGGCAGGGTAAAGGTGCCGGCACCGCAGTACAGGTCCACGGCAAGCTCGTCTTCCTGCGGGTCGAGCGCTTTCATGACAAGATCGATCAAAATCTCGGCACCCTTGGTGTTGACCTGGAAAAAAGACGGGGCAGACAAGCGCATCTGACCCTCGGCGATATTCTCGGTCCATGAGCCCTCTCCGGCGAGCATTTCGACCTTGGAGATACGGCGGGCCTTCTTTTCGCCCTTGCTCATCACGCGCACGATGCTCGTGGGATGAGCGGCGTCCGCCAGCACGCGGGAGACCTGCGAGCGCGGAAAAGAGCCTGTGGGCGTCCAAAGCGCGATCTCGAGTGCCTTGGTGCGACGCGAGGCACGAATGCCCACGCGTTCCAGACCCAGGTCGTGGCTTCCGCTCAGATAGTTGAGTGCGCCGACGACCGATTTGAGCGCCTTCGGGAAGCGCTTATCGAACAGCGGGCACGTATCGACGGTCACGATTTTGCTGGGGTCGACACCGTGCATGCCAAGACGCACACGACCGTTGACGACGGTCGGTTCGAGCTCGATTTTATTGCGGTAGCCCCAGTCGTCCTTGGTGTGGCAGATGGGCTGTACCAACTCATCGACCTGATCGGGGCTGAACTTGCCGATACGCTCGAGTGTGGAGCGCAGGTTTTGCTCCTTGGCGGCGAGCTGTGCCGTGCGTGAGAGGTTGCCCCACGAGCAGCCGCCGCAAATGCCCACGAAGGGGCAGGGAGGCTGAATGCGATCGGGGCTTGGCTCGAGAATCTCGGTGGTGTGGGCGCGCATGAACGACTTGCCGTCCTGCACGACCTCGGCCTCGACGGTGTCGCCTGCCACGGCGCCCTGCACAAAGACGGCCTTACCGTTGTCGGCGTGCGCCAGCCCGTCGGCGCCGTAGGTCATCGATTCTATAGTGAGCTTCATATTCCTGCCTGTCATTCGCGTTGTTGTTCGCACCATGGTAGCAGGGAAAAGCGCCCTGCATCCGAGGCTTTGCTCAAATGCGGGGCGCTTCTACAAACTGCTTCTACAAACGACTATTTCGTCTTGCCGGTAATGAGCGTCTTAAGACCCAGGCCGATCAGACCCAGGCCCATGCGCACGCGGCCGGGGCGATGGCGCTCGATGGCCTTGGTCTTGCCGGCGGGCTTATCGCGACGGGCGCTCGTTTCGGGTGCGGGTTTGGTGACCTGCGGCTCGGGCTGAGGTGCAGGTGCGGGCTCGGGCTCAATGACGGTCGCCTGGACCTTCTGAACCTCGGTTGTGGACGGCTGCGGCTCAGGTGCAGGTGCGGGCTTTGCCTCGGCGGCGGGCTCCGGAGTCGCGGTAGCGGGCTCGGGCGCTTTCTCCACGGCGGGCTCTGCGGCAGCCTCGGGCTCATTCACCGGGGGAGCTGCAACCGCTTCCGGTTTGGCAGCTGCCCCGTGTTCAATCTCGGCCTGAATGGCCTCCTCGGCCACACGTTCCTTCTCCTGCGCACGCTGCTGCGCAGCGGCCTCGGCGTTGCGATAGGCACGCTCCAGTAGAGCTTCCTGCGAGTTGAAGGGTTTCTCACCCTCTGCACGCTCCACGGGGACCCAGGTGCCGTCGCTCGTGAGGCTGCGGGCCTTCACGTTGTCCCGCAGCTGCATGCCCATGTACTCGTGCACTAGGGCGCGGCAGGTGGGGTCGAGCACGGGGAAGGCGATCTCCACGCGGTGCTCGGTGTTGCGCGTCATCATGTCTGCCGAGCTCAGGTAAATCATGTCCGAGTCCACGCCGAAAGCATAGACGCGCGCGTGCTCCAAAAAGCGTCCGACGATGGAGCGGACATGCACGTTCTCGGTCTTGCCCGGAACACCGGGCTTGAGGCACGAGATGCCGCGGATGATCATGTCTACGCGCACGCCGGCACACGATGCCTCGGCGATCTTGTCGATAACCTCGCGGTCGGTCAGCGAGTTGAGCTTAAAGAACACGCGGGCGGGCTCGCCGGCAAGGGCGCGCTGAATCTCGCGGTCAAGCCCGCGCATGATGAGCGGTTTCAGTCCGACGGGCGCCACACCCAGGAAGCGGTAGTCGCCGCGCAGGTTGCCCAGCGACAGATTGCGGAAGAACAGGTTGGCGTCTTCACCGATGCCGGGATGGGCTGTCATGAGCATAAAGTCGCTGTAGAGTTTGGCCGTCTTCTCGTTAAAGTTGCCGGTGCCCAAAAGCGTGAGGCGGGTGAGCGCCATGCCCTCGCGATAGGTGAGCTGGCAGATCTTTGAGTGGCATTTAAAGCCCTCGGAACCATAGATGACGGTGCAGCCCGCCTCTTCCAGACGCTCGGCCCACTCGATGTTGTTCTGCTCGTCAAAGCGGGCACGAAGCTCCATGAGCACCGTGACCTCTTTGCCGTTCTCGGCAGCATCGATCAGCGACTCGCACAGGCGGCTCTGCTTGGCCACGCGGTAGAGCGTGATGCGCAGCGAGATGCACTCGGGGTCGTAGGCGGCCTCGTGCACCAGATCCAGGAAGGGGTTCATGGCCTCGTAGGGATAAAAGAGCAGCTTGTCGCCCTGCAGCACCTGTTCGCGGATGGAGCGGGTCATATCGATGGTGGGGTTGGGCTGCGGCTTAAACGGCGTAAAGAGCAGCTCGTTGCGCAGGTGCTCGGGAATCTTGCCCTCAATGCCAAAGACGTAGCCCAGGTTGAGCGGGATATCGCAGGCAAAGACCGAGCGACGCGAAAGCTCGAGCGCCTTGCGGATAGTCTTGAGCGTCGCCTTCTCGAGCGACCCCGAGACCGCGAGCACTACCGGCTGCAGGCGCAGGCGCTTCTTGAGCTGTCTATTATACACATCTGACGCTGCCGACGACTAGTCGAGTGTAGAT
>USEK01000127.1 GCA_900553705.1 uncultured Collinsella sp. | reverse complement strand
CTCGGTCGGGTGGTTGTGGGTCTCGTTCTTAAACAGGAACAGCCAGTCCTGGTCCTCGCCGTCGACATCGACCTTCACCTTGACGGTGCAGGCGTTGATCTCCTCGGACTCATCGACATCGGTCATGACGCCGGTCTTCTTAAGATACTTGGCGCCGATGGTGCCCATGTCCATGAGGCAGACGGGCTTGGCGTCGCGGCCGAGTTCGTGGCGCATCTCCATGTAGCGGTCGAAGGCTTGCTGCACCACGGCGTCGTCGATCGTCACGTCGTCCAGGACGGTGCCGAAGGTGGTGTGGCGGCAGTGATCGGACCAGTAGGTGTCGATCACGCGGATCTCGGTGATGGTGGGGTCGCGATCCTCATCGCGGAAGTACTGCTGGCAGAAGGCGATGTCCGCCTCGTCCATGGCAAGGCCGCGCTCGGAAATAAAGGCGGCAAGGCCGGCTTCGTCGAGCTCGCGGAAACCGTCGAGCACCTCGACGGGCTGGGGCTCGGGGGTCTCCATGTACAGCGTCTCGGGCAGGTCGAGCGAGGCGATGCGCGCCTCGACGGGGTTCACCACGTAGTGCTTGATGGCCTCGATGGCGGCTTCGTCCAGGGCACCCGAGATCATATAGACCTTGGCGGAGCGCACGGCGGGGCGCTCGCCCTGGCTGATGAGCTGCACGCACTCGCTGGCGGAGTCGGCGCGCTGGTCAAACTGGCCAGGCAGGAATTCGACGGCAAAGACGGCGCCATCGCTTGCGGGGAGCTCGTCGTAGGTCACATCGACCTGGGGCTCGCTAAAGACGGTCGGCACGCAGGAGCGGAAAAGCTCCTCGTCGATGCCCTCGACGTCGTAGCGGTTGATGATCCTCAGGGCCTCGATGCCCTTGATGCCGAGAATTTCGGTCAGCTCGCCCTTGAGCTGCTGAGCCTCGACGTCGAACCCGGGTTTCTTCTCCACGTAGATACGAGAGACCATTGGTTCCTGCCTTCCTGATCGGTTGGGCGTACGGTACGGTATGCGGCAGCGGTCGGTTTGCGGGGTCTGCCCTGCGGTCGCCTTGAGCCACATGTTTGTAAACCTCACTATGATACGACAGCTCGTGGCGCGTTGAGGACGGCGAGGGTGCTACAGTGAAGCGCAAACAAGAGAAAGGCATCACATGGCATTCGTTTCGCTCGCCATCATCGCACTCGTGGCCTTTGCAAGCCCCTTCATCGCCTCGGCGATTCCCGGAAAACCCGTTCCCGAGACGGTCTTTTTGCTCGTGCTCGGTGCGGTGCTGGGACCTCATATGCTCGGCGTCATCCATGTAGATGCTGAGGTCTCGCTTGTGTCCGAGCTGGGCCTGGCCTTTTTGTTCCTGCTTGCCGGCTTTGAGATCGACCCCAAGAGCATCACGGGCGTCGAGGGGCGCTACGGCTTGGCGACGTGGGCCGTCACGTTTGGTATCGCCTGGCTTGCCGTGCGCTTTACCCCGTGGTTCTCAGTCAGTCATTTCGACGGTATCGCCGTGACGCTTGCCCTCACTTCGACGGCGCTCGGTACGCTTGTGCCCATCATGCGTGAGCGCTCGCTCACCGGCACGCGCGTGGGCGACTCGATTCTCGCGTATGGCACTTGGGGCGAGCTCGGTCCCGTGCTCGCCATGTCGGTGCTGTTGTCTGCCCGCACTGGCATCCAAACGCTCGTTATCCTTGGCTTGTTTGCGGTGGTTTGCGTGTTGCTGGCCGTGGTCCCGAGCCGCTCCAAGCGCGTCGGCAGCCGCTTCTTTGCATTTGTTGAGGAGCGCGCCGATACCACGTCGCAGACCTTCGTGCGCCTGACGGTGCTCATCCTGGTCACGCTCGTGGCATTCTCGGCTGTCTTTGATCTCGACATCGTGTTGGGTTCTTTTGCCGCTGGCTTTGTCCTGCGCTATATCATCCCCGAGGGCAACCATACGCTCGAGACCAAGCTCGACGGCCTGGCCTACGGCTTTTTGATTCCGGTGTTCTTTACCGTATCGGGCGCAAAGATCGACCTGACGGCCGTGGCGTCGCGCCCGGGCTTGCTCGCGGGCTTTATCGTGGCGCTGCTGATTATTCGCGCGGTGCCTATTCTCATCTCTATGAGCATTTGTCCCGTGACGCGCGATGTGTCGGCGTATGGCCGCATTACCGTGGCCCTGTACTGCACCACGGCGCTGCCGATCATCGTTGCCGTGACAAGCGTTGCCGTCAACGCGGGCGCGCTGTCGCAAGATATTGCGTCGGTCATGGTTGCCGCCGGTGCCATCACGGTGTTCTTGATGCCATTGCTCGCGCAGCTCTTCTACCGCGTGGTCGACGCCGCACCGGTCGCCGCCGTGGCAGAGGTTGCCGAGCATCCATCCGATGCGCTCGACATCCTGCGCGCCCATCACGATTTGGCGAGTCTGCTCGCACGAGAGCACGAGCTGCTGACCTCGCATGGCCATGGTCGCGTATTCGAGGGCCTGCCTACGCTCGATACGATTGCCGAGCGTCTTTCCGCCGAGGCGGCGAGCGGCCACATCGATGCCCGCATCGTGGACGCGGCGCATCTTCTTGCCGATAAGACCTATGGAGACGAGGTCGACCCGTCCAAGCTGACTCCGCGTGAGCGCCGCCGCCTGGAGCGCGCCAAGCTCGCCGTGCACGAATACCGCCGCCGCATGCTGGAGCTCTACGCACGCGATGAAGCCCAGGACGACGACGGCAAATAACGAGATGCTTCCCTAGGGGAAGGCGCGTCCCGCTTTGAAGGCTCGGAACGGGATGTGGTTTCCGAAACAGGGGCCGTTGGGAAACGGTGTCCCGGAATGGGCGTCCAGAGTAGGACGCGCTTTCCGCGAGAGACCCGTTGCGGAAACCACTTCCCAGAATCTGCGTTCAAAACGGGACGCAGTTTCCGCAAGGAGGTCCTGGGGGAAACCGTGCCCCGTTCTGATTCGAAATTCTGGGACAGGCTTCCGCTTCAAACAGAAGAAGGCGCGCTGCCTGCGGTTGATGCAGGCAGCGCGCCTTTTGCGTTGAGCAATGTTGAGGCTAGGAGTCGTGGCTTGCGACCTTTAGGAGCGGGCGGCTCCGTCGACGGGGAGGATGGCGCCCGTGACATAGGAGGACATGTCGCTTGCCAAGAAGACAAAGGCGTTGGCGACATCCTCGGGCTCGCCCATGCGGCCGAGCGGGATGGTGGCGATGATGGGCTTGATGACCTCTTCGGGCAGGTTGGCGACCATATCGGTCTTGGTTACGCCTGGGGCGACGGCGTTGACGCGAATACCCATGGGGGCGAGCTCGCGCGAGAGCGACTGGACCATTCCGTTGACGGCAAACTTGGACGTGGGGTAACCGACGCCGGAGGGCTGGCCGTACTTGGCGACCATCGAGCTTGTGGTAGTGATGGTGCCGCCGTGGCCGGCCTCGGCCATGATCTTGGCGGCAGCCTGGTGGCCATTAAAGACAGCGACGACGTTAAGGTCCATGACCTTTGCGAACTCCTCGGCCGTGTAGTCCAAAAGGGGCGAGCGCTGGGAGATGCCGGCGTTGTTGACGACCGTATCGAGACCGCCCATGTCGGCTGCAGCCTGGGTAAAGGCCTCGGTCACGGCCTCGAGCGAGGTGAGATCGCAGGAACGGCCCCAGACCTTGGCGTCGGGATAGACAGCTGTCAGCTTCTCAACGGCTGCATCGGCAGTCTCCTGGCGCGAGCCAAAGACGGTGACGGCGGCACCCTCCTCGATAAAACGGCAGGCGATGGCATAGCCGATACCGCGCGTGCCTCCGGTGACGATTGCTTTCTTGCCCTCGAGCAACATGGTGCTTCCTCTCATCGCGGGCGGACATACACGGCACAGCATAGCGGCGGCAAAATACAGCTGCCGTCGCATATCGGCAAACGGTATCCACGGTTGTTGACGAACGGTCAAGTTGTTCAAACGTTAGTCGACCACTTCGTGCAAAAGATGTAACTAAAAGGGGCTCCCATCCAATCGGACGGGAGCCCCTCATGCGTTATTTGATTTGCCGAGAATCGGGCTAGTTGGCCATGACGCCTTCGGTCCAGGCCTCGACGTCCTCGATGCGCAGAACGTTGGCGACTTCGGCCACGCAGTCGACGCTGGCAAGCTCGGCGGCGGCAGCCTGGACGTCCTTCTCGAGCGCGCGGTGCGTCAGGAAGATGACCGAGCAGGTATCGCTGGCGCCCGACTTGCCGTCCTCGACCTGGTTGATGAGCGAGATCGAGATGTTGTGCTTGGCAAAGATGTCGACCGTCTCGGACAGGGCGCCCACGCGGTCGGCGACCTTCAGGCGCACATAGTACTTGGTCTGGAGCTCGTCCATGGGCTTAAAGGCGAGGTTGTGACCATAGGGCTCAATCTCGGGCAGCGGAGCCACGCCGCGGCTGATCTGCTCGGAGAGCGACAGGATATCGCCCACGACGGCGCTCGCAGTGGGGAAGGAGCCTGCGCCGGCACCGTAGAACATGGTCTCGCCCACGGCATCGCCTACCACGTAGACAGCGTTCATGGCGCCGTTGACCTTGGCAAGCATGTGGTCGGCGGGGATCAGTGTGGGATGCACGCGGACGTCGACGCCGGCGTCGGTGTTGCGGGCGATGCCGAGTAGCTTAATGGTGTAGCCGAGCTCGCGGGCCTGGGCGATGTCCTCGGCGCCGATGGTGCGAATACCCTGCTGGTACACATCGTCGGTGGTCACGCGGGTGCCAAAGCCGATGGAGGCGAGGATGGCCGT
>USEK01000126.1 GCA_900553705.1 uncultured Collinsella sp. | reverse complement strand
CATACGAGAGTCCTCTACGTCTCGTGGGCTCGGAGATGTGTATAAGAGACAGACGATAGCTGGATCGCGCTCGACGACACCGGCCTGTTCCTGGACGAGGGCGCGCGCGTCAACGTGCAACACACCGTCCTGGGTGCCGGCGCCAGCGCCACCGGCCTTGCCGGCGACCTGCTGGGCGATACCGCCAAGATCACCATCGATACCGATTACCTGGGCGCCCGCGAGCAGGTGCGCGACTTTAACTATGAGCTGCGCCACCGCGGTCGCAAGACCGAGTGCGAGATCGACGCCAACGGCGTGCTGACCGGCACGTCCAAGAAGGTCTACCGCGGCACCATCGACCTCGTGCACGGCTGCAAGGGTGCAACCGGTACCGAGCGCGAGACGGTGCTCTTGGCCAACAAGGGCGTCGACAACAAGACCGTTCCCGTCATCCTATGCGATGAGGACGACGTCGCCGGCAACCACGGCGCCACCATCGGTCACGTCCGCGACGAGCAGCTGTTCTATCTCGCCTGCCGCGGCCTTGACCAAAACGCCGCCGAGGACCTGTTCATCCGCGCCAAGCTGGAGGACGCCGCGCTTTCCGCCACCGACGAGCGCACCCGCGCCGCCGTCGTCCGCCTGGGAAACAACCTGATCGACAACTTTGAAGAGGAGCTCGCATGATCGACACCGAGCACGTTAAATGCGATACCTGCACTGCCCCCGAGCCCATGGAGCTCGACGCCAGCGACGAGGCTTCGCGCGGCTGGCCCACCGTGGACATCGAGACCAACCCCTACAAGGGCCAGTTCCCGCTGTTCCAGCAGCACCCCGAGATCGCCTTCCTCGATAGCGCCGCCACCGCGCAGCGCCCTGCCTGTGTGCTCGACGCCGAGCGCGACTTCTACCAGCGCATGAACGCCAACCCCCTGCGCGGCCTGTACTCGCTGTCCGTCGAGGCCACCGACGCCATCGCGAAGGTCCGCCAGCAGATCGCTGACCTCATCGGCGCCTCACAGGCCAACGAGGTCGTCTTCACCCGCAACACGAGCGAGTCGCTCAACCTGGTCGCTAAGAGCTTTGCGCCCACAGTGCTCGAACCGGGCGACGAGGTCGTCATCACCATCATGGAGCACCACTCCAACCTGATTCCGTGGCAGCAGGTCTGCCGCGAGACCGGCGCCAAGCTCGTCTACCTCTATCCCACCAAGACCGGCCAGCTCACCACCGAGGAGGTTCTTGCCAAGGTGGGTCCCAAGACAAAGATCCTAGCCGTGGGACAGGTCTCCAACGTGCTGGGCGTCGAGAACCCGGTCAAGAACCTCGGCAAACTCGTGCACAAGTACGGCGGCTACCTGGTCGTCGACGGCGCGCAGTCGCTGCCGCACATGCCGGTCGATGTGGCCGACCTGGGCGCCGACTTCTTTGCCTTTAGTGCGCACAAGGCCATGGGCCCCATGGGCATCGGCGTGCTGTGGGGCAAGATGGACCTGCTCAACGCCATGCCGCCCATGCTTACCGGCGGCGAGATGATCGATTCGGTCACCGAGCAGAACGCTGTCTGGGCTCCCGTCCCCGAGAAGTTCGAGGCCGGCACGCAGGACGCCGCCGGCATCTTCGCCACGGGCGCCGCCCTTGATTACCTGGTCAACACGGTGGGCTACGAGAACATCCAGGCCCGCGAGCAGGCACTCGTCCACTATCTGATGGGCGAACTCATGCAGCTCGACTTTGTCCAGATCATCGGCTCCATCTATTGGGACAACCACCACGGCGTCGTGAGCTTTAACGTCAAGGGCATCCACCCGCACGACGTCGCGAGCATCATGGACATGGACGGCGTCTGCATTCGCGCCGGCCACCACTGTGCGCAGCCGCTGCTCACCTGGCTGGGCGTCGAGAACCTTGCCTGCTGCCGCGCCAGCGTGGCCTTCTACAACGACAAGGCCGACATCGACAAGTTCATCGCCAGCCTGCATCACGTTTGGAGCACGTTCAATGGGTAATCTGTACACCTCCACCACGTTTATGGAGCACAACTCGCACCCCGACTACAAGTACGAGATGGACGCCCCCACGCACGAGCACGACGGCATCAACCCCAGCTGCGGCGATGAGCTCACTCTGCAGCTGCGTGTCGAGAACAACGTGATCGAGGAGGCCTCCTTTACCGGTCACGGCTGCGCTATCAGCCAGGCCAGCGCCGATATCATGGCCGACCTCATCACCGGCGAGACGGTCGAGGAAGCACGTCGTCTGGCAGGGCTTTTCCTCGCCATGATCCGTGGCGAGCAGCTCTCCGAGGAAGACCTGGAAGACCTGGACGAGGCCGCCCAGCTCCAGGACATCTCGCACATGCCCGCCCGCGTCAAATGCGCCGAGCTCGCCTGGCGCACCCTCGACGGCATGCTCACGGGACAAAATAATCAGTAGTATTTGTCCCAAATCTTAAGAATTTTGTTGGCCGAATCGCTTGACAAGAGTGGTTCGGCCATTTTCTATTCCGAGCCCTCAGCCTGAGCATTCACCCGAACATAAGCGCGCACGATACGAGAGACGGTACTCTTGCTGATTCCCGTATATCGTTCGATCTCGCGCACCGTGTAGCCGACATCGTGCAGGGCGAAAATGATTCCATCTCGCCGCGAGGGCGCTACGGTCTTGAGTTCGTTGAGCGGCACGCCCAGGCGCTTCGCCATCTTGTCGGCAAACGCACGCCGCTCCCACTCTGTCTCATCCATATCGTGAATCACCGGATCGGAACCATCGGGCATCGACAGAGAATAATCCAGAAACCCCTTGGCAGACTCAAAGAGCTCAAGCACACAAGAAGGGTCCGAAAATCCCCTCGTCGTATCGTTGTCATACGCTCTCAGATACTCGGCAAAGCTGCTCCAGGGATAACGCTCGATCAGGGCGATACCCGCCTCCTGCGGATTAGCGTGAACATAGCGAATGGCAGCCATTAGATAACGGTCGGTATCGAGCGAGCGCCGGTCAAAACGGTTCTGGAACAGATGACCCGTGCGCCCCGTGCGCTTATTGAACCGCCGCGCGTACGTCAAAAGCAGCCGGTGCATCGCCGCGCTCATCGCGTCCTCGTAATCTGCAAGCACCAGATGCACGTGATTGCCCATAAGGCACCAGGCGATAACCGTCACGCCCGCCTTGCGGCAGCACTCACGCATCAGCTCCAAGAACTCCCACCGGTCTTCATCGCCCTCAAAGATGAGCTGCTTGCCCGTACCGCGGGCACAGACACGGTAAAAGCCGGTAACCGTTCTCCAAACGCGCTGCATGGCGCTCCCTTCGCCGGGATCTGATTGCCATCCAATACAGCACGATTGAAGCGTGCCATCAAAACATTCACGCAAAACAATACACTCGCGCGGCCAAAGGCAGTAAACGGGCGGCGAACGGCACCGTTGCAACAGGTCAACCCCTGCAACGCTTACAAAAGCTGACCAAAAGCTTGCCCAAGACGGACCCCCTCTACGGAAGTGCACGACCACAGAATATAGAGTTAAACCGTTTCAATTGAAAGTTCCGCGCATCTCGCTACGAAAACTGAGCCGTTCGCCGAATATTCCGTGCATTTCGCGGTATTATAGGGGCTGCATGTCATGTCCCTTTCGAAGGGTCGCCCGGCAATCGCCAGCCACGACCCCCAGACGGGACGCCAACACGATAGAGAGGAGAGGCATGCAGTACTCACAGGAAGTGGAGAACATGTGCCCCGTTGCCAAGGGTGCATACCACGGCCCCGCACCCATCCCCGAGGAGGGCAAGTGGGTCCAGGCTAAGGAGATTTCCGACATCTCCGGTCTTACGCACGGTGTGGGTTGGTGCGCACCTCAGCAGGGCGCCTGCAAGCTCACGCTGAACGTCAAGGACGGCATCATCGAGGAGGCCCTCGTTGAGACCATCGGCTGCTCGGGCATGACCCACTCTGCTGCCATGGCTTCCGAGATCCTTCCCGGTAAGACCATCCTCGAGGCCCTCAACACCGACCTCGTCTGCTACGCCATCAACGTTGCTATGCGCGAGATCTTCCTGCAGATCGTTTACGGCCGCAGCCAGACCGCGTTCTCCGAGGGCGGCCTGCCCGTGGGCGCCTCCCTCGACGACCTCGGCAAGGGCCTTCGCTCTCAGGTCGGCACCATGTTCGGCACCAAGGCCAAGGGCGCTCGTTACCTTGAGCTCGCTCAGGGCTACGTCACCCGCATGGCTCTCAACGACAAGAACGAGATCATCGCATTCGAGTTCCTGAACCTCGGCAAGTTCACCGACGCCGTCAAGGCCGGCAAGACCCCCGAGGAGGCCATCGCTGGCGCTATGGGCCACTATGGTCAGTGGGAGAACGCTGCCAAGTACATCGACCCGCGCACCGACGAGGAGACTCACTCCGTCGCCAGCGTGTTCCCGGTTCACGAGTAGAAAGGGAGGGAAATAACTATGACTGTTACGTTCGAAGGTTACGAGCGCCGCGCTGACAAGATCAACAAGTGCCTCGCCGACAACGGCATCGCCTCCCTCGAGGAAGCTCTGCAGATCTGCACCGACAAGGGCTTCAACCCGCGTGAGATCGTCAACAACACCCAGTCCATCGCCTTCCAGAACGCCGAGTGGGCCTACACCCTCGGTTGCGCTCTCGCTGTCAAGCGTGGCGCCAAGACCGCTTCTGAGGCTGCCGCCATCATCGGCGAGGGCATCCAGGCCTTCACCGTTCCCGGCTCCGTCGCCGAGGACCGCAAGGTCGGTCTGGGCCACGGCAACCTGGGCGCTATGCTGCTCAC
>USEK01000125.1 GCA_900553705.1 uncultured Collinsella sp. | reverse complement strand
ATCTACACTCGACTAGTCGTCGGCAGCGTCAGATGTGTATAAGAGACAGGCCAATCAGTGGTGCGGTCGCACCGAGTGCGCCTTGCTGCCGACGACGTTCGACGCCATGCTCACGGTCGCGACGACCATGAAGCCGCTCGTCGCCTCGTCGGCGAATGCGCTTCCCGCTATCGCGTTCCGTCCCGAGCCGGGCTTGGTCGTGTGTGACCTCGACCTTGTTCGCGAGGCGGACTCCGAGGACCTCAAGCTTGGCTATGCGGTACTTGTTGGCACCATGCTTTCGAGCAGCAAGTCCCGCTGGAATCAGTTTACCGAGACCGTCCCCGAGATTCTCGCGGGCGAGGAGGTCGCGCTCGTCAATGCCGTTCAGTGGTCTCAGACTGCCCGCAAGGACGTACTGATGGCTACGAACCCGAGCGCCCGCCATGCGCTCGATTTTGGTAAGACGGGGGAGCGTACCCTGCGCGCCTGCTTGGGCGATGCCGCTTCGCAGATCCCTGCCTACCAGTTGTTGTCCGAGGGCATGCGTTTTGAGGCGCGCGTTGCCCACGATGCTTGCGACTTCGATATCGATTACGTTTTTGAGGTCGATGACTGCCTGGAGGACTTTGGTATCGAGGAGCTTGCCTTCGATCTGGAGCCCACCGCGTTTATCGAGGAGTTCCGCAGGCAGCAGTTCGCCCGCTCGAACCGCAGCATGTTGCCGCTGCCCGCGGCACTCGGCGCCATTCGTCTAACGAGTGTTGAGGACGAGGTCCTTGAGCGCCATGCTCACGCCTACTTGGCTTCTCGCAAAGAACTTCTCTAAGATTTATTGACATCCATCGTCTTTCGTATCATGTTGAGGGGCGGGTTTTCAATCGGTTGCGGATCGCATGCGATTCCGTCGTTCGGTTGAGACCCGTCCCGCACTTTTTGAGACAATAAGAAAGGAATCTGCATGTCTGAGTTTGCTGCCGGTCCTGCCGGTCGTATCGAACGTGTCCGTGCCCTGATGGTCGAGCGCGGCTACGACGCTATCGTGGTACGCGACGAGGCCAATCTTCGTTGGCTCACGGGCGTGAAGGGCGTCTTCGACTACACCTTCGAGTTCCCGCACGCGGCGTTTATTACGGCTGACCAGTGCCTGTTCCATACCGACTCGCGCTACCTCAACAGCTTTGAGGAGAACACGCCCGCCGGCAGCCCCTGGGTCTACGACATGGACGAGGGAACCATCCCCGGTTGGGTCGCCGGCAAGATTGCGGCCAACAAGTGCCGCGTCTGCGCCGTCGAGGACGACATGCAGATCAACTTCTACCAGGGTATTCAGCGTGGTCTGGAGGATCGTTCCGTTGCCTGCATGTTGCCGCTGATGCACGACGACATCCGTAAGATGCGCGCCATCAAGGACGCCGAGGAGATCGAGCTCATGCGCCATGCGCAGTCGATCACCGATGCCGCCTTCCAGCATATGCTCGGCTTTATTAAGCCCGGTATGACCGAGAAGCAGGTCCGCAACGAGCTCGAGAACTTTATGTTCGCCAACGGCGCAGACAGCCTGGCCTTTGGCTCTATTGTGGCGAGCGGCCCCAACACCGCCAATCCGCACGCCGTGCCGAGCGACCGCGTGATCGAGAAGGGCGACTTCGTCCTCATGGATTACGGCGCGGGTTACTGCGATTATCGTTCCGACATGACGCGCACCGTCGTGATGGGCGAGCCTACCCAGGAGCAGCTCGATCTGTACGCGCTCGTGCGCCGTACGCACGAGGAATGCGTCGCCGCCATCCATCCGGGCGTCGAGGGCAATGACATTTTTAAGCTTTCCAAGAAGATCATCGGCGATGCCGGCTATGGCGATTACTACAACCATGGTCTGGGCCACGGCGTGGGTATCGACATCCATGAGCTGCCCAACTTCAACCGCAGCAAGAACACCATCGAGGTCGGCTCGGTTATCACCATGGAGCCCGGCGTGTATCTGCCCGGTGTGGGCGGCGTGCGCCTGGAGGACTACGGCGTGGTCACCGAGAACGGCTACGAGCCCTTCACCAAGACCCCGCACGACCTGCACGTTATCGATTGCTAGTCTACTTCGGTAGATAGTTTGGGACGGGGCGTCCGGATCGATTCGGACGCCCCGCGTTCTCTTTTTATGCGCTCGCTGCAGGCGCCGTCTGCAAGTGTATAATTTCTGTCGTATGTAATTTGGACGCTTGTGCGTTCTGCCCATAACAAGAAAGGTCGCTATGCCTACCATTTCTACCGCCGACTTCAAGAACGGCCTCGGTCTCCGCATTAAGGACAAGGTCTACACCATCGTCGAGTTCCAGCATGTTAAGCCGGGCAAGGGCGGCGCGTTTGTGCGCTACAAGACCCGCGACATCAAGAGCGGCCGCGTCGTCGAGAACACCTGCAACGCCGGCACCAAGTTCGAGAGCGTTATGCTCACCACCCGTGAGTTCCAGTACCTCTACAACGATGGCGCCGACTACATCTTCATGGACAATGAGACCTATGAGCAGGTTCCCGTTCCCGAGGACATGGTGGGCGAGAACTCCAAGTGGCTGCGCGAGAACGACATCTGCCAGCTGCTCTTCGCCGACGATGAGCTCATGGGCGTGACCCCGCCGATGTTCATCGAGACCACCATCGTCCAGACCGACCCGGGCTTTAAGGGCGACACCGTCCAGGGTTCCACCAAGCCGGCCACGATCGACACCGGCGCTGTCATCCAGGTCCCCATGTACCTCAACGAGGGCGAGGTCATCAAGGTTGACACCCGCGACGGCAAGTTCGTCTCCCGCGTCTAGCAACCAACTCTTCTAGGAGGACTCATGCCCCAGGAAATCAAGATTGACGGCATCGGCATTTCGCCCGATGTTCTGACCGCCATCGTCTCGCGCGCCGTGTCGGATGTCGAGGGCATCGCCTCCGTTGGCGTCAAGGACCTTGCCACCAACCTTGTCTCCATGATGCTCTCGTCCAAGGCCCCGGCTTCCGAGCCGTCGGTCGAGGCCGAGGTCGTCGGCGACAAGCTCGCACTCACCGTGCGTGTCGTGGTGTTCTTTGGCTATCCGTTCAAGAAACTCGCCGAGGCCGTTCGCGCCGCCGTGGTCGCCGCCATCGATGCCCAGGTGGGCGTCGAGGTCGAGCGCGTTGACGTTTGCATCGACGGCCTCGTTTTCCCCAAGGAGTAACCTTTGAGCCTTAAGGTTTATCGCGGGCGTACGCTTGCCCGCAGTCAGGCGCTGCAGCTGCTGTTCCAGGCCGAGGCCACGGACAGCCCGCTCGAGCGCGTCCTCGAGGGCGATTTCCTGATTTCGAAGGGTCCCCTCGACCCCTATGCGCTGGAGCTTTGCCGCGGTGCCTACGAGCATATCGATCGCATCGACTGTGCCCTGCGAGCCGTCGCCAAGAACTGGGATCTTATGCGCATGCCCGGCGCCGACCGCAACCTGCTGCGTATCGCCGTCTATGAGATGCGCTTCCTCACCGACGAAGAGGTCTCGGACGCCATCGTGATCAACGAGGCCGTCGAGATCGCTAAGGCTTATGGTACCGACCAGTCCGCATCGTTTGTCAACGGCGTGCTGGGCAAGATCGCTCGCAGCGAGGAGCTGCCGGGTGAGGATCTGTACCAAGAGCTGCTGGCCGAGGATCGTGCTCGCGAGGAGGCACAGGCTGCCGAGGCGGCCGCCAAGGTCGCTGCCGCTCAGGCTGCCGCCGGTGTACTTGCCGAGGATCCGGACGCTGCTGAGGCCGTCGAGGCCGACTCCGTTGAGGAGTAGCCATGCCAGAGGGTTCCGTCCGCAACTTCGATGAGATCTCGGACCGCTTGGACCAGATTATCGCTACCGTTCGCTCCAAGGATACGTCCTTGGAGCGTTCACTCGATCTGTTTGACAAAGCGATTGAGCTGGGCTCCCGCGCGGTCGATATGGTCGACAAGTTTGAGCTGACGCCGCGAAAGGCCGACAAGCTCGAGCAGGAATACGATGAGGATGCGGCAAACGAGTCCCAAGATAGGCAGGCTGCATCTCCGGATACGAATGGTTGATGGCATTCATGAAACGCGTGCGTCTCGATGACGAACTGATTTCACAGGGCATCTGCGCCGATCGCGCGGATGCCCTTCGCACTCTTATGGCCGGCTTGGTTTCGAGTGGCGGTGAGCGTTTGACCTCTCCGGGGCTCAAGGTGACGCCGGGCCTGCCACTGCACGTTAAGGGGCGCATCCCGTATGTTGGGCGCGGCGGGCTCAAGCTCGAGGGCGCGCTCGATGTGTTTGGGATCGATCCGACGGACCTTGCTTGCCTCGATGTGGGATGCTCCACGGGCGGCTTTACCGATTGCCTGCTCAAGCGCGGCGCCGCGACCGTTGTCTCGGTCGACGTGGGCCGTGCCCAGTTCGACTGGTCGTTGCGTCAGGACGATCGCGTGACGCTGCATGAGCGCACAAACGTGACGCAGCTGCCTGAGCTTGGCTATGCCGGCGCCATCGACCTGGCAGTGTGTGATGTCTCGTTTACCAGCATCGCGAACATTATCGATGCGGTGCTGGCGTGCCTGGCGCCTACGGGTGCATTCTGCACGCTCGTAAAGCCGCAGTTTGAGGCTCCGGCGGCGCTGGTGGGCGAGGGCGGCATTGTGACCGATCCCGCCGTGCGCCGCGATACACTCGTGGCGGCGGTTGAACTCTTTGCTGCCAAGGGCCTCTTCCCGGTCGATGTGTGCGTGTCACCCATTCATCTGTCTCTTATACACATCTCCGAGCCCACGAGACGTAGAGGAATCTCGT
>USEK01000124.1 GCA_900553705.1 uncultured Collinsella sp. | reverse complement strand
TACACTCGACTAGTCGTCGGCAGCGTCAGATGTGTATAAGAGACAGCTTCTGCCCAACACGGCATACTACCTAGTTGAAACGAAGGCGCCGGCCGGCTATGTCCCCCGCCACGATCGTATTGCCTTTACCACGGGGAATGACGGTGGACAGGTCGCCATTGATGAACAGCCCGGCACCATCAACCTGTGTATCGTAAAACTCGATGCCGCGACGAATGCCGGCTCCCAGGTGGGATCTTCACTCGCAGGAGCAGAGTTCACGTGTGTGTCGCAATCAACCCCTGGATGGGCGCAAATCCTCACGACCGACGAAAGCGGTCGAGCCACCCTCACCGATGTCCCCCTAGGAACCTTTACCATCTATGAATCAAAAGCCCCCGAGGGCTACCTGCCATCCAACGATAGCTGGTCCTATACCGTTAGAGCCGACCAGCTCGGTGATTCAGGCGTGGTCGAGATCGAATCGCGCGTTTCCGATATCCCCATTGCGTTTGACCTTGAAATTTCCAAATTCAAGGACTACGGCAATAGCGACCAATCCGGCCTGGAGCAGCCGGCGGGAGGTGTTGTCTTTGAGGTTGTGAGCAACAGCTCTCAGCAGGTTGTAGGCACACTGACCACAAACATCTATGGCTTTGCCTCCACCAAAGATCAGCCCGAAGCATGGTTTGGCGCAGGCAAGCGACCCGCCGGTGTCCACGGAGCCATCCCATACGACCGCGCCGGCTACACCGTTCGTGAGGTTCCGGAAACCGTCCCAGAGGGTTTTAAACGTGCAGGGGAATGGACCGTCGAGGCCAACCAGATTTCCGACGGCGCCGAGCTTCAATATATCGTGGACAACCACGCTCTGTCGACGCATCTCCAGATTGTAAAACGCGATGCCCAAACAGGCGTTTCTGTTCCCCTAGCCGGATTCACCTTCCAACTCCTCGACAGCAATCACAAACCTGTCTCACAAACTTGCTGGCATCCAGCACATAACGTAATGGACACCTTTACGACTGACGCGACCGGGACCGTCACACTGCCCGAATCGCTCGTGCCGGGCACCTATTATGTACGCGAAACCTCGGCCAAAGAGCCCTATCTTGTCGGCGAAGAGATCGAGGTAAACATACCCGCCGACATGAACCTAACGCCCGTTGCAATCGCCTCGTATTATGACCACGCCGCGACCGGAAACATCAGGATCGTTAAAACCGATGTCGTAGACGGCAGCAGCCTCGCGGGCGCCATCTTTGAGATCCGTGCCTCGGGTGATATCGTACGCCCCGACGGTAGCATTGCCGCGCTCGACGGTGAGACTGTCGCTACCGTCACAACGGATGAAACTGGAGAAGCACGCGCGGACGACCTCCCGCTGGGATCTGGCGCCGCACGCTACGAGGTTGTCGAGACTCAAGCGCCGGCAGGCTTCTTACTCGACCGGACGCCCCATATCGTAGACCTCGCTTATGCCGACCAGAAAACACCCGTTGTAGAAGCACGGCTTAACGTATCCGACGATTACACCAAGGTTGATATCTCCAAGGTCGATGCAAGCGGAGAGCAGGAAGTGAAAGGCGCACAACTAACCTTATATGGTCCCGATAAAACCGAAATAGACTCCTGGACCTCATCCGACAAGCCGCACCGCGTCGAACATCTTACACCCGGCACCTACTCGTTGCGCGAAATGATGTCTCCGCGGACCTATGACCTTGCCGAGGAGATAACGTTTGAAATAAAGGATACGGGAGAAGTCCAATCCGTCGCGATGAAGGATGCGCCCATCGAGATCAAAGGACAGGTCGACAAGCGTCAGGAGCTTGTCCAACCTATCGGGAAGGGTCTGCTGGCCAACGGCGATGGTAAAAATCGCACCGCAACGCAAACCAATACGGACGGCCTTTTCTCCTATACCATCGACGCTCGAAACGATTCAGCTACCTGGGTTGATGAGTTCACAATTACCGATGATCTTGAGTGTGCCGAGGACGATACGGCGAGATTCGTCTCAATCGAAACCCCCGTCGCCATCGGCGACCTCAACGGTCTGTGCAACGTGTGGTATCGCACGACGCCGTTGGACTCGACAGACGTCGATGAGCCGGCAAACGCGACACTTGACGATGGGCACGAAAATCCTTGGCTTGAGTCCGACGAAGTAAAAGAGAGTCTGGGTGAAGATTGCCGCCTCGTCGATTACGACGGCTGGCACCTCTGGAAGGCGGATGTCTCGACCACGGAATCCGCCACACTCGAGGCGAAAGAACTCGACCTTGCATCCAATACCGTCGTAACGGGCATTCGCATTGAATACGGTGCGGTAGCCGCCGACTTTACGACTCGAAGCGATGCAGATTCTTGGACCTGTGATGATCTCAAAGATGAGCACGACGACCTTGACGATGCCAAAGCAATCCTTGGCACAGGCGCTCGGGGCGCAGTCGTGCACATGCAGGCAACGTCGACTTATACGCCCCAAACCGCACTTACCAACAGCGCGCGCGTCGATCTTTGCCGCAACGGCGGCGGCGATAAACTTGAGTCACATGACGAGGACCGTGTCATTCAACGCTGTACCCTACCGCAGGACCTACCGGCAACAGGATCAGTTCCCATCACCGCTTGCATCACCGCGCTCCTGACCTCGGGTGCCGCAGCCCTATGGTTCGCTCGCCTTAGGTCGATCCCAAAGAAGCGCTAGCGCGATGAAAAAGCGGGCGAGCCAGTTCCCCGGCTCGCCCGCTTTCAATCATTTAAATCGCCGTATCTACTCTGCAGAAGAAGATCCACCATCAACGATTGCCTGCTCGGACTCAGGAATCCCATCGGCACCCGTACTCTGTTCTTGCTCCACCTCTTCGCTGATTGCGGAGGCGGGGGTCGAGCCCTTCGCACCCACGATGTAGGCAGCCCCAAATCCTAACGCAATGGCGATCAAGGCCAAAATCACGTAGACAGGCCAATGGCGCTTAATATACGAAAACACGTTGACTCCTTAGAGCTCCGTCTACGAACGGCGGATAACCTCGGTCACGACCTCGGATACCGTGGCAATGTTCGTCGGGTTGACATTGTGGGGCAGGTCGTCCTCGGTACGAGCGCAAGCCAGGCGCGTGCCGTCCACGCCGGCGATGGTGAGGGCTCGGCGGCTCGCCTCGAGCGCGGCATAGGCATCGGTCTTGGCATAGGGCATCTCGAGCGCGCCACAATCGACATGGAACGACTTGCACACCTTGCTGACCAGGTTCATGATGCGGCGATCGCCCTTGAGCAGCTGCTGTTCGCCCTCAACCGTCACCACCGAAAGCCTACCGGCGCCGACGGATTCAAGATTGATGAAGAATACGCCGCGGAGCTTATCGCGATGCGAAGCCAAAAAGGCCTTCATACCGGCGCCATCACAGTCCGAGGCGCCCGTTGCCACAAACCAGATATCGTGACCGAGCAGCTCATCATCGCCCATAGAGGCGACAGCCGAGAGCATATCTTCGGAAGAAGCGCCGTCGGAAGACGTAGCGCCGCCCTTCCAGCCATCGTTATCGTCCTCGAAATTATCCCACGAACCGATGCCGCGACCGGACTTCTTGGCATCGTAATCGTCTTCGACGCCCAGCCAATCACTCATGCTGTCCTGCTCGTTTTTCCTTTTACGACCGAACAGGCCACCCAGGCCGCGTTTGCGAGACTTGGGTGCCGCCGGGGCGGGAGCCGAAATGGTCTCGATCGGCTGAGCGCCCGACGCAACGGGCCTAGGAGGCGCAACGGGTGCCGATGTTGGTTCGGGACCCTGAGCGGTAGCAAAGGGGTCGTTGACCTGTGCGGAGGGGTCGGGAAGGTCGAACAGCGACGTGCGAGACGCAACGTTTGCCTGCTTCATCGACGGCAGCGACGGATCGGGGACCGAAGCCAGCGGAGACGAGGAAGGTGCAGGCGACGGAGCCGACGCCGGATCGGGAACATTCACCTGCGGACGCGGTGATGCCTGGGAGGAAATCTGGGCCATAAGGGAATCGACCGTTTCGTCCTGGGTGGGAGCAACATCGGCAACCGTGGCACCGGAACCACTCGGGGTCGGCATGGTGAAAATCTGCGTGGAGTAAGGCCTCGACTCATCTGTCTCGGGAGCCTCGGAAACCGCAGGCACTTCCTCCTGCTCGACCTCGGTCGAATCACCTTGATCGGCTGCCGCGTATTGCTCTTCGTCACAGTTGACCTCGACGGGCTCGTGCCCGGCGGCATCTTGGATTTCGGCAGCATCAATGGGCTCGTCATCGTCTGCCGCGTCGCCCTGCTCATCGGAAACAGGAAGGGGCTCGGCAATTGCGGTGCCTTGCTTTTCAAACGTTATCGTGGAATCGAACTGCGCGGCATCAAACGACATGGTGCTATCGACGTGCTGCTGAGCCTCAAAGGACGTTGTAGCTTCGGCGACGTCGACAGGCACGGACTGCATAGCCTCGTTCTGCTCGAACTCTTGCGCCGCGCGCTCACGTGCCGCCTCGGCTGCCTGCTGCTGAGCGATAGCCTCCTGCTCGGCAGCCTCGCGTGCGGCAGCGCGCTTCTCCTCGAAATCGTCGACAAATTTCCTGCCCTTTGCAAGCGCACCCTTAAAGAAGTTGGAAGCGCTGGCGCCAATCGAAGAGAACGCGGATGCAATATCGGCATGGGGCGTTGCCGCGGGAATCTCGGCCGAGAAATCAGTATCGCTCTCGTAAGACACGCGCCTCGGCTGTTCAACGTAATCGTCGTCAGACTCGTCCGCAACTGTCTCTTATACACATCTCCGAGCCCAC
>USEK01000123.1 GCA_900553705.1 uncultured Collinsella sp. | reverse complement strand
GTTTGAGCACGTGGGCTGCTTTGAGCCCGAGTTTGTCGAGCGCACGGGCAAGGCGCCCCGCCGCGCGCCGGGTTTGGGCGACTTTGCCATCGCGGCCCAAGACGCCGTGATCGCCGCGCAAAACGCCGTGGTTGCCGCTGAGGCCCTGGGGCTGGGGAGCTGCTACATCGGCGATATCGTCGAGAACGCCGAGGAAGTCGCCGAGCTGCTGGACTTGCCGCCCTATACCATGCCGCTGTCGATGCTCATCATCGGCACGCCCCGTAAGGAGCGTCCGGCAATCGCGCATCCCGTGGTGAACCTGGTGCACGAGGAGCACTACTGCCGTGCGGATGCCGCGACCATGGACGCACAGGTGGCCGAGATGGACGCGATGTTCCGTCCGCATGCCCGCGAGGTGGGGGAGCGCGTCGTGGATATCTACACTCGCAAGCACACGAGCCCCTTTATGGCCGAGATGAGCCGCTCCATGGAGTGGTGGTTCAAAAACTGGCTTGGAAAATGACGAATGTGACAAGGGGACAGTCCCTTTGTCACATTCCATATCGTCGCGGTGGCCTAAAGGCCGTATAAATGTTTATCTAGCTGGGAAAACAGTACCATTCAAACATAGGCCGATTACCTATAATTCCTTCGAACATTAAAGTTGGGAGGAAACCGGCTTATGGAACAGAAGGCCAAGGAGGCAGCCTCGCACGCTGCGATTCCTGTGAGCATCTCGGCGATGCTCGTCACGCTGGGCGTGGTGTACGGCGATATCGGCACCAGCCCTATGTATGTAACCAAGGCGCTCGTTGCCGGCAACGGCGGCATCGGAAGTGTGACGGAGGAGTTCGTGCTTGGCGCGCTCTCCCTTGTCGTGTGGACGGTCACGCTGCTGACCACCATCAAGTATGTGCTCATCTCGCTGCGCGCCGATAACCATGGTGAGGGCGGCATCTTTGCCCTGTACAGCCTGGTCAAGCGCTGCGGCAAGTGGCTTATCATCCCCGCCATGCTGGGTGGCGCCGCGCTGCTCGCCGACGGCATCCTGACGCCGGCCGTTACCGTTACCACGGCCATCGAGGGCCTGCGCACCATCCCGGCGGTCCATGCCGTGCTGGGCGATGACCAGGGCCGCGTCGTCGCCATTACGCTCGCCATCATCATCGCGCTCTTTTTGGTACAGCGCATCGGTACGGCCAAGATCGGTCACGCCTTTGGCCCCATCATGACGCTGTGGTTTCTGTTCCTGGGCGGCACGGGTCTGTTCTTTGTCTTCCAGCACCCCGCCGTGCTGCTGTGCCTCAACCCGGTGCGCGGCATCGCCTTTTTGCTGAGCCCCAACAACCACGCGGGCATCATGATTCTGGGCAGCTGCTTCCTCGCCACCACCGGTGCCGAGGCGCTCTACTCCGACATGGGCCACGTCGGCCGCGGCAACATCTACGCCACCTGGCCGTTCGTTAAGTGCTGTCTGCTGCTTTCCTATATGGGCCAGGGCGCTTGGCTTATGAACAACGCTGCCAACCCCGAGCTCATGGGCATTGCCGACCTCAACCCGTTCTACCAGATGCTCGCCCCGGGCCTGCGCCCGTTTGCCGTCGGCCTTTCCACCGTCGCGGCCATCATCGCCTCGCAGGCGCTCATCACCGGCGCATTCTCGCTGGTGTCCGAGGCCAGCCGCCTGGACCTTATGCCGCACATGCAGGTCTTCTACCCTGCCGAGACCAAGGGCCAGCTCTACATCCCCATGGTCAACAACGTCATGCTTGTCGGCTGCGTCATCGTGGTGCTGCTGTTCCAGAACTCGGCGCATATGGAAGCCGCCTACGGCCTTGCCATTACGCTGACTATGATGTGCACCACGCTGCTGCTCTTCTTCTACCTGCACGAGGAGCGCAAGCTCAAGGTTGCTCCGTGGATCTTCGCGGCCTTCTTCCTTTTGCTCGAAGGCTTCTTCTTTGTGAGCTCGCTCACCAAGTTCTTCCACGGCGGCTACTTCACCATCCTCATGGCTGCACTCATCATGGGCATTATGGTGTGCTGGTACAACGGCACGGCGGTCGAGCAGCGCCAGTTTACGCTGCTGCCGCTGCGCAGCTACCTGCCGCAGCTCAAGCGCCTGCGCGACGACGACCGTTACGAGCGCATGAGCGACAACGTCGTGTACCTGACCAAGGACACCCATACCGACTACATCGACCGCGATATTGTCTACTCGATCTTGGACAAGCATCCCAAGCGTGCCCACGCCTGGTGGTTTGTGAACGTCGAGACCATGGACGAACCGCATACCTTTGCCTATTCGGTCGAGACGTTCGGCACCGACTACGTGTTCCGCGTGCATCTGTACCTGGGCTACAAGATCAACCAGCGCGTCAATGCCTACCTGCGTCAGGTTGTTCAGGACCTGGCTGCCACCGGCGAGCTGCCGCCGCAGACGCATGACTACTCGGTCTACAAGGATCCGGGTAACATCGGCACGTTCAAGTTCGTCCTGATCCGTAAGCTTCTGGCGCCCGAAAGCGATGTGGAGCCGAGCGAGCGTACGGCCATCACGCTCAAGTACATCATCCGCCGCGCCGCCGGCACGCCCGCGCGTTGGTACGGCCTGGAGAACTCCAACGTGAGCTTTGAGTACGTGCCGCTGTTCACCAAGTTCAAGGCCGTGAACAAGATGCAGCGCCTGGCTCCCAACGAGCGGCCGTAGTCGACGTTCGAGGTTTGTCTGCGAACGGGCGGGTTTGTATTGACGGGGATTGAGTCCTGGGAGGAAACCATGGATGCAAAGGTGCTTGACGGTTGCGATCTTGCGACCGAGCTGGTGCGTGAGGTACGCGCCGATGCTGCCGAAGATCGGTTCTTTACGAATCGGGCCAACATGGATATGGCCGACCGCGTGATTTCGATCGTGGCACTGGTATTTGGAGCGGTGTGCGTGTGCGCCCTGCTCGCGCACGTGCTGTTTGTCTAACGACCGCAGGTCGCAAAGGCTTTACACTTAGAACCACCACAAGGGGAAACCACCACAAAGGTGCCTGTCCCCTTTGTGGTGGTTTTTGTTTTTGAGAGAGGGGCGGGACGCTGATGGACGTCCGTACGGACGGCGATATTGCCGATAGCTTTTGGTGGCGGCGCACAACGCTGACGCGCCGCACTCCTCTGTATGACGCCTGCGTATCGGTGGGGCTGCTGGTCGCGGCGACGATTGTGGGCGCGCTGCTCGACCATCCGGGTCTCGCGCCGAGCATCATGATCGTCTATGTGTTCGCCGTTCAGCTGTGCGCATTCTTTACCTGGAGTCGCCTGTATTGCTTGCTGAGCTCGGCTGCCGCCGTGGCGCTCTACAACTTTTTGTTTGTCGACCCGCGCTACTCGCTGTCGCTTATCGACCGCGGCTATCCCGGCATGTTCTTCATCATGTTCGTGGTTTCGCTTGTGTCGAGCTCGATTGCGTTGGCCCTGCGCCGCGCCTTGGCACAGGCTGCCGCCAGCGACCGCCGCACGCAGATGGTGCTCGAGACCAACCGCATGCTGCAGCGGTGCGCCGATCAGCATCAGATCGTTCACGCCATGGCCACGCAGCTGGCGCGTCTTTCGGGCTGTCCGGTTGTGTGGTACAGCGCCGACGCCGAGGGCGATGACCTGCTGCCGCGTGCGACGTACACGGCCGTGGGCGATGCCGCCCCGGTGCACGAGCTGGCGCCGCAGATGCCGCCGAGGCTCTCGGCGTCCGCCTACGTGGGAACGCCGCTCGACGCCACGTTTGGCGGTTCGGCGTTTTATGGCATCTACCTGACGGTTCGCACGGGCGACGGCTTCGTGCGCTCGGGCGACCCCGCCTCGGTGGTGGGCGTGCTGGCTATCGTTGCCGAGCCCGACGTGCTGACGCATGAGGAACGGACACTTGCCGATGCCATCGTGAGCGAAGGCGAGCTGGCGCTCGACCGCGCCCGCGCCATGGAGGCCCGCGAGGAGGCGGCGGTACTCGCCAAAAACGAACAGCTGCGCGCCAACCTGCTGCGCTCCATCTCGCACGATTTGCGCACGCCGCTCACCAGTATTTCGGGCAATGCCGACGTGCTGCTCGACCAGGGCTCGACCGGCACCGCGGTGCTCGATGCCCAGACGCGCCGCGGCCTGCTTCTATCCATTCGCTCGGATGCGCTGTGGCTCAACGCCACTGTCGAGAACCTGCTCGCCATCACCAAGCTCGAGGGCGGCGGCATGCATCTGTCGACTACGCTCGAGCTCATGGACGATATCGTCGAGGAGGCGCTGCGCCACGTAAATCCGGCCGTGCGCGAGCACGACCTTAAGGTGGTGGCGTGCGACGAGCCGGCGCTCGTCAACGTCGATGCGCGCCTGATGGTGCAGCTGGTGGTCAATCTGGTGAACAACGCCATCACCTATACGCCCGCAGGCTCGCATATCGTGATTTCGATTGGCGTCGACGATGGACGCGTAGCGTGCTCGGTGGCCGATGACGGCCCGGGCATTGCGCCCGAGGACCGCGAGCGGATCTTTGAGTCGTTCTACACCGCCAACCACGGTCTTGCCGACAGCCATCGCAGCGTGGGTCTGGGTCTTTCGCTCTGCCGCTCCATTGCGTTAGCGCATGGCGGTAGCATAGAGGTTGCCGCGGCGGATCCGCACGGCTCGGTCTTTACGATTGAGCTTCCCGTCGCTGACGTTTCGTTTGATAAGGAGTAGCGCCGTGCCGAACTCTGCCGTAAAACCGCTCATCTTGGTCGTTGAGGACGACCTGTCTCTTATACACATCTCCGAGCCCACGAGACGTAGAGGAATCTCGTA
>USEK01000122.1 GCA_900553705.1 uncultured Collinsella sp. | reverse complement strand
CGTCAGATGTGTATAAGAGACAGGGTTTGTGAACGTGGTCGAGGCGAAAGAGGAGCTACTCGCGCGACGCGTGCCGGCCATCGTCGCGAGGGGTCGCAAGGGCGGCTCGACCGTGGCGGCCGCCATTATGAACGCGCTGCTCTACCAGATCACGCGCACGGGTGGCGCGAAGTGACGGCCCCCGCATCCGTGCCGGCGCTGCGCATCTTCGCCGGCACCACCGAGGGCCGCCTTCTGTGCGAATGGGCGAGCGGGGCGGGCATCCCCGCCCGTGCCTACGCGGCAACCGAGTACGGAGGAGAGCTCTTGGGCGAGCTTCCGGGCATCGAGGTGCATGCGGGCAGGCTCGACGATGCCGACATGGAGCGCGAGCTTTCCGGCGCGCGCGTCGTCGTCGACGCCACGCACCCCTTCGCTACGCTCGCAAGCGGCAACATCCGGGCCGCTTCGCTCGCCGTGGGTGCACGATGTCTGCGCCTTGCGCGCCCGGTCGAAGCGCTGCCCAAAGGCGTCGTGCCGGTCGCGTCGATCGCCTGCGCGGCGCGCTTTCTCTCCGAGAACCCGGGTCGCGCGCTTCTCACGACGGGGAGCAAGGAGCTTGCTCCCTACACGCGCGTCGCCGATTTCGCGGAGCGCTTCTTCGTGCGTGTGCTCCCGCTGCCCGGTGCTATAACGAAGTGCATCGACGCGGGGTTTTCGCCGTCGCACGTCATCGGCATGCAGGGGCCCTTCACCCGCGAGCTCAACGAGGCGATGCTTCGGCAGGTGGGCGCCCAGTGGCTTGTGACCAAGAACTCGGGAACCGTAGGCGGCACGGCCGAGAAGCTTGCCGCCGCGCGCGACGTGGGAGCGCGCTGCATCGTGATCACCCGTCCCGCCGAGGGAGGCGGGGCCCTTTCGCTTCGGGAAGTGGAAGACGCGCTCTTACGGGAGTTCGCGCGCTAGGCGCTCGCCGCGCCTAGGGCCCTTCAATCAGTTGCGGTGAAATAGTGTCTGTTTTTGCTGTTAGATAGCATATTCAGTCCCTAATTCACCGCAACTTATTGGTGGTGGCTTACTGGTAGCGTAGACACTCGACGGGGTCGAGCTTTGCTGCGCGGCGAGCGGGGTAGAAGCCAAAGATTACGCCGATGCCGACGGAGACGGCGAAGGCCAGCAGCACCGTGGCGATTGAAAAGCTCGGTATGATTTGCCCGCTGGCTCCGAGCTCGCCAAGAATCCCGGATCCGGAGGCAAACATCGCGAGGCCCCAGGCTAGCAGATAGCCTATCAGGACACCCAACAGTCCGCCGGTGACGCACAGCGCCGAAGACTCGGCCAAAAACTGGGCGGTGATATCGCGACGACTGGCGCCCAGAGCGCGGCGGATGCCGATCTCGCGAATGCGCTCCGTTACGTTGGTAAGCATCATATTCATAATGCCGATACCGCCGACAAGCAGCGAGATGCTGGCGACAGCACCCATGATGAGCGAGAACGCGCCCATAAAGGAGTTGAGTGCATCGATGGCGCTTTTCATGGATGTCGCCGATACACTGTCGTACTCATCCTCCTCCGCGATGCCCTTCATCGCGCGCACCTTGGACTCGATGGTCTTACAAAGCTCATCCATGTCCGTGCCCTCGGCGGCAAGTGCCGTCACACTGGGGAATGAAGGATTCTCGTCGCCAAACAGCCCGGCGATGGTTTCGCGTGGCATATACAGCGTGAGCGAGCCCATGGAGTCGCTGCCGCCATCAATCACGCCTACAATCTGCACCTCGCCGTTGGACACCTTGATGGTTTTCCCCAGCGCATCCTGTTCGTTGCCGTAAAGCTGATCGGCGCCGCCGCGGCTGATGAGCGCCACGCGCGAGCCTGATTGGGACTCGGCCTGGGAATAGGTGCGCCCCGCAACGAGCTTGCTGGCCCCCACGGCGTCGAGCATGTCGCTATCGACACCCTGTGCCATGACGGTATAGCTTTTATCGCCGGTCTTGTACTCGGTATACGCGCTGTCGACAATGCCGATCTGCTCTATCTGCGGCACCAGTTTTTGAAGCTTCTGAACGTCAGAATCGGTGAGTTCTTGCGACGAATAGATTTGCACCATGCGTGCCGCATTGAGGCCCAGGCTGTTGACCAGGGTGTTTTGGATGCCGCCGATGAGTGAGGTCATGGCGATAACCGAGGCGATGCCAATGACGATGCCCAGGATGGTGAGCAGGCTGCGGCCCTTGTTGGCCTCGAGCGAGTGAAGGGCTTCCTGGATGAGATCGCGGGCGCTCATGCCACCACTCCTTTCAGCGGGTTGGCGGAGGCGGAAATCATGGGCAGGCTATCTACGGCGCTGCGTAGGGTCTTCGGTGCATGTGGAATATACGCGCCGTCATGGATGCGGCCGTCGCGGATGGTCACGGCGCGGTCGGCTTCGGCGGCGATGCCGGGGTCGTGTGTGATGAGCACGATGGTCTTGCCGCGCTCCTGAAGCTCGTGGAATGTTTCCATGACGAGCGCTCCGGTTGCGGAGTCCAGGTTTCCCGTCGGCTCATCGGCCAGGATGATGGGCGGGTCATTGACAAGGGCGCGCGCGATGGCGACACGCTGCATCTGGCCGCCCGAGAGCTCGGATATGCGGTGGTCCCAGTGGTCGACCGGTAGCGTGACGGCCTGCAGCGCGTGCACGGCGCGCATTTCCCGCTGGCTTCGGGGCACATTGGTGTAGGCCAACGGCAGCATGACGTTTTCGATAACCGACAGGCGCGGCAGCAGGTTGAAGCTCTGAAAGACAAAGCCAATGCTCAGGGCGCGAACTTCGGTGAGCTCGTCATCGTCAAGCTCGGCCACGTTGATCCCTTGCAGGTAGTAGTCGCCCGCCGTCGGCTTATCCAGGCAGCCTAGGATGTTCATGAGCGTTGATTTGCCCGAACCCGAGGGGCCAGTGATAGCGACGAATTCGCCGGGATTTACCGCCAGGCTCACGTTGTGCAGGATGTGGGCGCACCCCGCCTCGCTCTCAAAAATGCGGTGCACGTTGCGGATGTCGATAACGGGACGCATTACATGCCCTCATCAGCAGACATGCTGCCCGAACCCGCGCTGTAGCCGCCGTCAGCCGTTGCGTCCGCTCCGGTGTCCATGACGAGCGTGTCGCCATCGCGCAGCTTGGTAACCGGCACGTTGGGGTTGATCTCGTTGCCCTGGTCGTCGCGCTTGACCTGTGTCTTGCCGACTACGGCTTCGTTGTCGTTTTGCGTCACGACGGTCACCTTCACGCGACGGGTTTGCTTGCCCTCGTCATCGGTTGCCACGTTGACGTAATAGTGTTCGCCGTCTTCGGTCATGAGCGCCATCGTCGGCACCATTACCACGTCGTCGAGCTGCTCGGTCACCACCGATACCTCGGCTGTCATGCCCGGCTTCAGGCGCGCGTCGGGAGCCTCGATGAGGATGTCGACGTTAAAGGTTACGCTGCCGCCGCCACTGTTGGCGGCGTCGGAGTTTGCCACCGACGCGATAGCCGTGACGGTGCCCTGGCTCACGATATCGGGAAACGCGGGATACGTGACGTTGGCGCTCTGCCCAACGGCGATCTTGGCAATGTCCTTTTCGCCCACCTGCACGGTCACCTTCATCTTGGACATGTCGGCGATCTGCATGCACTGCTTGCCGCCGCTCGTATCGCTTTCGCCCATGATCATGCCGCCTGTAACCGTGGCGCCCACTTTGGCATTGAGCTCCACGATGCTGCCCGAGCTCGGGGCCGTGACCGTACGGCTGGCGGCCTTGGCGTTCGCCTGATCAAGGTTTGCCTGGGCCGAAGCGAGGCTGCGCTGCGCGGCCGATACGGCGTTCGTGTCCGCTGATGCGTCGGAGACGCCAGCCGCTGCGGAAGCTCCATCGACGTCCGTCGTTGGGGTGGCCTGCGCGGCAGCTGCGGCTTTCTGCGCGTTGGCGAGGTCTTCCTGAGCGGCTGCAACTGCACGTTGCGCCTCGGCAACGTTGCGATCGAGCTCGTCGTTTTTAATGGTCATAAGCACGTCGCCCTCGTTGACGGATTGGCCCGCCTGCACGTTGATCGAATCGACCGTACCGTCGACAGAAGGGGAGACCACTGAGGACGAAATGGGTTTGAGCTGGCCTTTAGCCTCGACCGTTGTGGTAAACGTGCCCTCGGTCACCATGTCGGTCACAGGCCCGCTAGCGCCCTGAGGCTGCGCATTGATAACCAGGGTTGCGACAATGGCAATGAGCGCGATGGCACCTACGACACCGACGGCAATGCCGCGTCGAATCAGCTTTTTGCGTCGACGTTCGGCACGTTTTGCCTTGAGCTTGGCATATGCCTCTTCATCGGAAATCTCGGTCGCATCGTTCGCGCGTCCGCTCTGCTTATCGGCATGTACGTTTGTAATCAGAGGAATCGTTTCGGTGACATCTTCGAGCGTGTGCTCGGTATCATCCGGGCCCGGGGTGGTCGTGGGGACATTCGGCATAGCGTCTCCTTTATAGAAAGTACCTCGATAAGTATATGCGCCCACCGGTTGAGGCGGGCGCATAAGACGGTTTCTTTCGGAACTGTTAGATTGGTCGCAGCAGCTCCATGTTGTAGGAATGTGCGCGTTGCACTACGAGTGGACAACCACGCACAGGCCGACTTTGATGCAGTCGTGAAGTGCCTTGGCGTCTGCCAGGCGCAGGTTGATGCAACCGTGGCTGCCGCACCACTTGTACGACTCGGCATTATCGAAGCTCTTGTCGTTTTGCCAGGTGGCGTCGTGGAAGCCGATCATATTGCCCTCGAACGGCATCCAGTAGCTCACCGGGCTCTCGTATTTGCGC
>USEK01000121.1 GCA_900553705.1 uncultured Collinsella sp. | reverse complement strand
AGCGTCAGATGTGTATAAGAGACAGTCCGTAGCCCCATGCCCGCCCATCATGGACGACAGGTCATAATCTTGTTTGGAAATCGTCAGCGGGTAGCTCGAGAGCGTGTCCTCCTCGACCTTTTTGATGTAGTCGTTTACGCCGTTGGAGAGCGCCAGAATCGCCGCAATGCCGATAATGCCAATCGAACCTGCAAAGGCCGTCATGGCCGTGCGGCCCTTCTTGGTCATGAGATTTCGGGCAGAAAGCCCAAGCGCCGTCACAAAGCTCATCGAGGTTTTGCGCGTGGGCTTGGCCTCGCGACGCGCGGCCTCGGCAGCATCAAAGGGATCTGAATCGTCGGTGACCTTGCCGTCCGCCAGGTTGACAATGCGCGTGGCGTACTTGTACGCCAGCTCGGGATTGTGCGTGACCATGATGACCAGACGGTCGCGCGCAACGTCCTTGAGCAAATCCATGACCTGGACGGACGTCGTTGAATCCAAGGCGCCGGTCGGCTCGTCAGCCAGCACAATCTCGGGGTCATTGATCAGGGCGCGGGCAATGGCCACGCGCTGCATCTGCCCGCCCGAAAGCTGGCTCGGGCGCTTGTCAACGTGCTCGCCCAGACCGACTGCCTCGAGCGCCTTGCGCGCACGTTGGCGGCGCTCGGCATGCCCCACGCCCGTGAGCGTAAGCGCCAACTCCACGTTTTCCAAAATGCTCTGATGCGGAATGAGGTTATAGCTCTGGAACACAAAGCCGATGCGATTATTGCGATAGGCATCCCAATCGCGGTCGTTGAAGTCCTTGGTCGAGATGCCGTCGATCAGCAGATCGCCCGAATCGAAATGATCGAGTCCACCGATGACGTTGAGCATCGTAGTTTTACCCGAACCCGAGGGACCCAGAATGGCTACGAACTCGTTATCGCGAAAAGACAGGCTTACGCTGTCGAGCGCTACCTGCGTAAACGACTGCGTAACGTACCTTTTGCAAATAACTCTGAGATCCAGCATGGACGGCAACCTCTCTCGCGCGGGCGCGCTCGCCCGCTCCCCCGCCGTTCACGTTCGGCGCGTTTGTCCTACTCTATCCTCATTTTTGGCCGATACCAGTGAGAAGTGTAACGAACCGCGCCAAAAAACGAACGGGACAGCACGCCGCATGGCGCACCATCCCGCATATAACATCCCCGATGCGACAAAGAGGCTGTCACTTTGTCACATTCCAATGCGCGCTACTTTTCGAGCCCGCACGGCATAACGTTAGCGCTGCCGCAGCGAGCCACAGTCACGGCTGCAAAGAAGCGATAGCCGCCCGAGAAGTTAAAACACTCAAAGCCATACTGCGCCAAAATGCGGCAAGCAATGTAGCTGCGAATGCCGCTCTGGCAAATCACGTAGACCGGCTTGGCCCGGTCGAGCTCGCCCAGGCGATTGCGCAGATCATCGACGGGAATGTTTACGAAACCATCGATATGCCCGCGCTCGTACTCCCCTTCCGTACGAACATCGAGCAGCTGCACGCTGCCATCGCGTGGCAAGTTGGGCTCATCCTCCCAATGCCACTGCGCCAGTATGCCGCGATTGAGGTTCTCGATCATAAAGCCCGCCATATTGACGGGATCCTTCGCCGATGAATACGGCGGCGCGTATGCTAGGTCCAAATCCTTAAGCCTATCGCCGCACATGCCTGCCTGGATGGCAGTCGCCAGAACGTCGATACGCTTGTCCACACCATCGATGCCCACGATTTGCGCACCCAGCAGGCGCAATCCCTGCTTCTCGAAGACAACCTTCATGGTCATGGGCGTTGCACCCGGATAATAACCCGCATGCGAACCGGGCGACAGGACCACGCTGTCGCAGTCAATTCCCGCCGCGTGTGCTGCCTTTTCGGATAGTCCCGTGCTTGCCGCCGTCAAGTCGAATACCTTGATAACCGATGAGCCCAACGATCCGCGGTAGCAGCTGTCCATGCCGGCTATGACATCGGCGACGACACGCCCCTGCTTGTTGGCGGGGCCGGCGAGCGAAATGACCGCGTCCTCGCCGGTCACCTGATGCGTGACCTGCACGGCATCGCCCACGGCATACACGTCGGCAGCAGAGGTCTCCATGCGGTCGTTGACCACAATAGCCCCCTTGATGCCCAGTTCGAGCCCCGCCTCTTGCGCCAGATGGCTCTCAGGTGCCACGCCAATGGCAAGCAGCACCATATCGGCTCCGATAGGGTCATCGCCCGCAACATGGGTGACAACGCGGCCATCAACTTCCTCAAAACCTGTCACATCGGCCTTGAGGCGCAGATCGATACCGTGCTCACGCACCTCGGTATGCAAAAGGGTCGCCATGTCGTAATCCAGGTTGTTCATAAGCTGGACGGGACGCTGCAGAAGGGTCACCTGGAGCCCCAGCTCACACAGATTCTCCGCCGTCTCGACGCCAATGAAGCCGCCGCCGATCACGACGGCACTGCTCGGTCGCCGCTCTCGAACATAGCTGTGAATACGCAGCGTGTCCTCAACGGTGCGTAGGCTAAAGATTTTATCCGAGTCGATGCCCGGCAACGCAGGGCGAATCGGCTTTGCACCCGGCGACAGGATGAGCTTGTCATACGTCTCGACAAATTCCTCGCCCGTCAGCATATTGCGAACCTCGACCGTATGCGAATCGGGATGGATGGCAAACACCTCGTGACTCGTCTTGACCGCAATGCGAAAGCGATCCCAAAAGCCCTTGGGAGACTGCAGCGTCAATGCGCTCTCTTCTTCTATCACGCCGCCAATGTAGTACGGAAGCCCACAGTTGGCATACGATACAAAACCCGTGCGCTCAAAGATGACAATTTGGGCCTGTTCGTCGAGTCTGCGCAAACGTGCCGCCGCCGATGCGCCGCCCGCGACGCCTCCAACGATAACCACCTTCATAGCTAACGCACCACCTTTCCCGTGTAGCCGCTTATGCCGCCGATATTCTTGACACTGCCATACCCAGAACGCTTAAGAAAACTCACAGCTTGGTTGCTTCGCGCACCGCTCAGGCAATGCACGAAAAGCTGCGTGCCCTTTCGACGTATACCCATGATGCTACCCCGAAGCAGAAAAAGAGTCGCTGTTTCCAGCGACTCCCCTTCAGTTGTCTGTCCCACGGACTTACTGTTCGCTCTTCGCGAGTGCCTGATCGATCAGTTTGTTGAGCGCCTCGCGCTGCTCAGCGGAGTTGATGCCGCCCATGATCGGCTCTCCCACAATGTTACCGTTCTGGTCGATCACGTAGGTGGTCGGGAACGAGTACAGGTTGGAGGTGAACTTTCCGGCCTCGCTGTCCGACTTAAACCAGATGTTCTTATACGTCACGCCCTTCTTGGAAAGCACGTCCTTGGCATCGGCCACCGCGTCTTTGTTGCCATCGAGCGTAAAGGAATTAACGCCCACGACCTGGCCGCCCTTCTCGGCAAGCTCCTTGTTGAGCTTCTCCAGATCGCCCAGCTCTCCCACGCACGGCTTGCAGGTGGTAAACCAGAAGTTCATGACGGTGACCTTGTTCTTGGAGAACAGCTCGTCGCTGTTTACATCGTTGCCGTCCAAGTCCTTGCCCTTAAAGCTGGGGAACTTCGTCTCCCCGCTCTCGCCGTTAGTCATGCCTGCGGTCGAGGCATCGACGCTCTCCCCCTCGCCGGGCGTGCTGCCGCATCCGGGGAACTCCTTCTCCAGCGCCATGAGCTTGTCCTCGATCTCCTTGACCTGCTGCGCGCCGGCCTTAAGCGTCTTAAGCTCGTCAGCCGCAAACTGATCCTTGGCGCCCTCGATGGTATCAAGCAAAAAGTCGCCGTAATTGCTACCGTCCTCAATCATTGCCGAGTCTTTATTTGCCGCATTGAATACCTTTTCCCATAGGGCGTTATCGCTCGCAAAGATCTCGTTTTCCTTTTGCAGCAGCTGCTGGTACAGCTCGGCCGCCTCCTCGGCGCTCGACGGCTTTTGTGCCACAAGCTCGGCGATTTGCGTATCGCCGCTCGTGGCATCCTTTGCGTCGCCCTTGGGGGCAGAGCACGCTGCGAGAGTCAGCGCCAGCACGGGCAGCATCAACAAGGCCGCAATTTTTGACAGTTTCATGGTTCCTCCGTTTATATCGAAGCTTTTATTGATACCTATTTGTTTTCGCAGGCTTGCGCGGGCTGCGCGGGTTTGTCGCCCGTCACACCCAGCCCGTAGCGAAAGCTAATGGCATCGACGGGGCATGCGCCCACGCATTTGCCGCAACGAATGCACTCGGCATGGTTGGGCGTACGCGTAACGTCCACGTCCATCTGACACACTTTGGCGCACTTACCGCACGAGACGCATTTGCACTGGTCAACCTGAATCCCCAGCAACGACACCTTGTTCATGAGTGCATAAAACGCACCGAGGGGGCAAATCCATTTACAGAAGGGGCGGTAGAACAGCACGCTCAGCACCGCAACCACAATGAGGATCGCGAGCTTCCAGGTAAAGAGCTTTCCCAGCGCGGAGCGGATTCCCACGTTCATGATGGACAGCGGAATCGCGCCCTCGAGCACACCCTGCGGGCAGATGTACTTGCAAAAGAACGGGTCGCCCATGCCCACATCGTTGACTACCAGAACGGGCAGTAGCACCACGGCAAACAGCAGCACGGCGTACTTGATGTACGTGAGCGGCTTGAGCTTTTTCGTCGAGAGCTTTTTGCCGGGAATCTTATGCAGAAGCTCTTGCAGCCATCCAAACGGGCATAAAAAGCCGCATACAAAACGTCCCAGCAGCACGCCGATCAGGATGAGTGTTCCGGTGACGTAATACGAAAAGCTGAACCTGTCTCT
>USEK01000120.1 GCA_900553705.1 uncultured Collinsella sp. | reverse complement strand
ACACTCGACTAGTCGTCGGCAGCGTCAGATGTGTATAAGAGACAGCTCAACACTCTTCATGGTTGGGTGGACCTGGAAGCCGTCCTCGACGGTCTCGATGCGGGCGCCCAGGGCCGTAAGGCAGCGCACCGTGGCCTCGATATCGGCGCAGGTGGTGTTGCAGGTGACGTGCGTCTCGCCGTTGGCAAGTGCGGCGCAGATGATCAGACGGTGCGCCATCGACTTGGATGCGATGGCGGGAACGGTGCCCTTGAGCGGGGAGGGGATGATGCGGGCTAGCATGCGGATGCGTCTCCCTTCTGGCCGAGTCCCTCGGCAATTAGATCGTGGAAGGTGGAAAGTGGCGTGCGGTCGATGCTGCAGCGGCCAATGCCGTGCGGAATCACCAGGTCGATGGTGTCGCCCACGCGCTTTTTGTCGTGGAGCGCCTCGGCAAAGACGGTATCGGCATCTAGGTCGCAGCGGGTCTTGAGGCCATGGCGGGCGCAGAGTTCCTCAATACGATCGGGCAGTGCAGCATCGCAAATGCCGTGCAGGGCCGCGGCGCGCGTGATGATGCCCATGCCGATTGAAACGCAGTTGCCGTGTCCGAGCTCAAAGTGCTCGCAGGCCTCGACGGCGTGCCCGGCGCTGTGTCCAAAATTGAGGAGCTTGCGCTGGTTGGTTTCGCGCTCGTCGGCGACGACCACGGCGCGCTTGATGTCGATGTTGCGGGCGATGATGAGTGCTACGCGGGCCACATCGCGGTTGAGCAGCTCCAGCGTGAGCGGGGTCTTCTCCAGCTCGGCGAAAAGCTCCGGGTCGGCGATCACGGCGTGCTTGACGACCTCGCCGCAGCCGTCGGCGAACTGCTCGGGCGTGAGTGTGGCCAGACACCCCACGTCGGCGATAACCACGCTCGGCTGCCAAAAGGCGCCGGCCAAGTTCTTGCCGGCAGCCAGATCGATGGCGGTCTTGCCTCCCACCGACGAATCCACCATGGCGAGCAGGCTCGTTGGGATCTGCACAAACTTGCAGCCGCGCATGTAGGTGGCGGCCACAAAGCCCGCCACGTCGCCCACGACGCCGCCGCCGAGTGCCACGATCACGTCGGAGCGCGAAAGCTCGTGCTCGGCCACAAACTCCAAAATGGCAACATAGGTTTCGGCGCGCTTATGGGCCTCGCCGGCCTCGAAGGTGCAGATGCTCACCTCGTAGCCTGACGCCTCCAGGCTCTGCTTAACGGGCATCTGGTAGAGCGGGCCCACGTTGGTGTCCGTCACGATGACGGCCTTGGTGCCGCCGGCAGTGGCACGCACGAGCGGTCCCGCCTGCTCCAGCAAAAACGTGCCAACATGCACCTGGTAGGGGCGTGCAGTGTCGATATCGATGGTAATCGCCATAAGCTTCGGTCCTTTCGACCTGGCGTGATGGGTTGTCTAGTGGGAGGCCTCGTCGTCGAGTGCGCGCTTAATGCGGTCGCCCTCGGCAAGGAGATTCTCCAGATAGCGCTGGTCGCGGTCCTTGAGCGCACGGCTGTAGGCGCCAAGCGATTCGATCAGATGGTCGATCTCGAAGGCGAGCGCGTCGGCGTCGTCGATCATGAGCTCGGACCACATTTGCGGGTTGAGGTGCGCCACGCGGGTGAGATCGCGGTAGCTGCCGGCCGAAAAGCCGTGGTGGACCTGAGCGGTCGGGCTCTTAACATAGGCGTTGGAGACGACGTGCGCGAGCTGGCTCGTAAAGGCGATGACGCGGTCGTGCTCGGCGGCGCTGGTCACGCTGAACTTGCCAAAGCCCAAGGGGCGTACCATCTCGCGCACCTGGCCCAAAAGCTCCAGTTTGAGCGCATCGTCCACCGCGGGCGGTACGAGCACGAGCGGGGCGCCCTGGAACAGGTCGGCGCGGGAGTGCGCATAGCCCGAGTACTGCGTGCCCGCCATGGGGTGCGCGCCCACAAAGTAAAAGCCGTGCTCGCGGGCTAGCTCAAAGGCGCGCTCGCACACGATGCCCTTGACGCCCACCGTGTCGATCACCACGGGGCCCATGATGGCCTCGGTGTCGGTGGCGTCGGCGAGCGCCTGGGCGTGCGCCTCGAGCCACTCGATGCATGCCTCGGGATAGCAGGCAAGGACGATGATGTCGCATTCGCCGAGCGTCTTGTCGTTAAGCTCTCCGGCGACAGTGCCCATGCTGGCGGCCGTCATGACATCGTCATCGGGGTCCCAGGCCAGCACGCGGACGCCCGCCTGCGCATAGCCGCGGGCAAAGCTGCCGCCGATGAGGCCCAGGCCGACGATGCCGGCGCACTTGGGGCCGCCCTGGTTAACGCGCGCGTTTCTCACTGTACCCATGGGCTACTCCATGGTCTCATGGCAGACAACCTCGCGAATGGCTCGGATGCGGCGCATGGTGTCGTCGAACTGATCGGGGGTGAGGGCCTGAGCGCCGTCGGACCATGCGCGGCTGGGCTCGTCGTGGACCTCGATCTCTAGGCCGTTGGCACCGCAGGCGGTCGCGGCGAGCGCCATGGGCTCAACGTAGCGGGTGTAGCCGGTGGCGTGGCTGGGGTCGGCGACGACGGGCAGGTGCGACAGGTGGTGCAGCACCGGCACGGCATTGAGGTCGAAGGTGTTGCGGGTGCGGGTCTCGAAGGTGCGGATGCCGCGCTCGCACAGGATGACGTTGTCGTTGCCCTCGCTCATGATGTACTCGGCGGCCATGAGCAGCTCATCGATCGTGCCGGACATGCCGCGCTTAAGCAAGATCGGAGTCTTGGTCTTGCCGACCTCTTTGAGCAGAGGGAAGTTCTGGGCGTTGCGGGCGCCGATCTGCATGACGTCGATCTTCTTGTCCAGGAAGACCTGCACGTCGCGCGGGTCCATGATCTCGGTGACGATCGGCATGTCGAGCTCGGCAGACGCCTCGCACAGCAGGTCCAGACCGGCGGGGCCCATGCCCTGGTAGGCGTACGGGGAAGTGCGGGGCTTGTAGGCACCGCCGCGCAGCATCGTGGCACCGGCGGCCTTCACGCGGCGGGCGATGCGGATGAGGTTCTCGCCCTCGACGGAGCACGGGCCGGCGATGACCTGGAACTGATCGCCGCCGATCTTGACGCCGTGGCCGCAGTCGATGACGGAGTCCTCGGGGTGGAACTTGCGGTTGGCGCGCTTGAACGGCTCGGAGACGCGCTGCACGCGCTCGACGACATCCATGGACTCGAGCAGGAACGGGTCGATCTTGGTCGTATCGCCCACCAGGCCGATGATCGTCTCATTCTCGCCGCGCGAGACATCGGTCTTCAGGCCCTTTTTCTCAATCCAGCTGACGATATGGCTGACGGCCTCGTCGCTGGCGCTCTCTTTTAAAATTGCAATCATGGTGTGCCTCTCACCTCGATGGATAGCCCTTGCAAAAACGGCCCGCATCGCGAGCCGTGTACATATGGTGCATGAGAGTTTATACTATCTGACTCGCTTTTGCCTTCTAAAGTGGGCCGTTGAGCCGCGTCTTCCTCGGAATTGCAAAGCTTTTTCTTTTATTTTGATAGCCCGTGGTGCACTTGGGTATAATGCCAAACGTTGGCCCTATTAGCTCAGGGGATTAGAGCGTCTGCCTCCGGAGCAGAAGGCCGTTGGTTCGAATCCAACATGGGGCACCATCGAACGTGAGACCGTCCGAACCTCGCATGGTCCGGGCGGTTTTTCTTATACCGACGCGACGTGATGGGACGTGGTATGGCAGCAACGGATATCGAGCGCGGACTCTCGACCGCCGAGGTCGAGGAGCGCATCGCCGCCGGTAAGATCAACCGCAACATGGAGCTCAAGACCAAGTCGGTCAAAGAGCTCATCATCGAGAACCTCTGCACGCTGTTCAATTTGATCAACGTGATCTTGGCGTTCCTGGTCATTTTGACCGGTTCGTTTAAGAATCTGACGTTCCTGTTCGTGGTGTTCCTCAATACCGCTATTGGCGTCATTCAGTCCATGCGTTCCAAAAAGATGGTCGATAAGCTCACGCTGCTGACCTCCAAGAAGGCCATCGCGGTGCGCGACGGCTCCGAGGTGGAGCTCGACCTGGACCAGATCGTGCTCGACGACATCATCCGCCTGGGGCGCGGCGACCAGATCCCCGCTGACGCCGTGGTGGTTTCGGGCGAGGCGCTCGTGAACGAGAGCCTGCTGACGGGCGAGAGCGATCTTATTAAGAAACAGCCCGGTTCCGAGCTCATGAGCGGCAGCTTTATCGACTCGGGTCTGCTGCGCGCCCGCGTGATCCATGTCGGCGCCGATAACTACGTGGCAAAGATCAACAACGAGGCCAAGTACGTCAAAAAGGTCAATTCCGAGATCATGAACGCGCTCAACGCCATCGTGCGCTTTGCGAGCATCATCATGATCCCGCTCGGTTTGGCGTTGTTTGCCTCGAGCGTGAGCGAGCTGTGGGATGCCGCGGGAACCCCAGGCAATAGCGCGCTTTCGTGGTGCTTCTCCGAGCTGTTGGCTGGTCATGTGCCTTCGTCGGCGCTGCTGTCCACGGTGGGCGCCCTGCTGGGCATGATCCCGCAAGGCCTGGTGCTGCTGACCTCGTCGGTGCTCGCCATCGCCACGGTGCGCCTGGCCCGCCGCAAGGTACTCGCGCAGCAGCTCTACTGCATTGAGACGCTCGCGCGTGTCGACGTGCTGTGCCTGGACAAGACGGGCACCATCACGTCGGGCCGCATGGAGGTCGAGGGCACGTATCCGCTGCCGGTTGAGGGCGTGAGCCTAGGCGCCGGCTCGGACGAGGCGACCGTTCCCGTCGATACCACGGTGCTCGATCTGTCTCTTATACACATCTGACGCTGCCGACGACTAGTCGAGTGTAG
>USEK01000119.1 GCA_900553705.1 uncultured Collinsella sp. | reverse complement strand
ATCTACACTCGACTAGTCGTCGGCAGCGTCAGATGTGTATAAGAGACAGACCAACGACCTCGACGTCGAGACCCTGTCCTCGCTCGAGGCAGCGCTGCTCGAGTTCCCGGGCTGCAGCGTGGTCATCAGCCACGACCGTATGTTCCTGGACCGTGTTGCCACGCACATTCTGGCGTGGGAGGGCACCGACGAGAACCCGGGCAACTGGTATTGGTTCGAGGGCAACTTTGAGGCTTATCAAGCCAACCGTATCGAGCGCCTGGGCGAGGACGCAGCCCAGCCGCATCGTATCCACCGGAAACTGACGCGAGATTAGTCGAGTTCAGGTGACCTAACGAAAAAGGGGCGATAACCTCGAGGGTTATCGCCCCTTTTACTATTCAGCGGGTTCTTCGACTTTATCGATGGCCCAGGTGGCTCCGAGACCGCCGGTGGTGTTGCGGCGGATGCGCACGGTGACTTCGTGGCGCTCGCCGGTCTGTGTGTAGCGCAGGGGGAAGCTTGCGCGGTTTCGCGCGGCCTCGATGGTGCCGCGTTCGCGGGCGATCCAGTAGTACTCGCCGACGATGCCGAGCGTGTCGGCGCCGTAGGGGAGATAGGTCGACAGCTGGTGCAGAAGCGGGCCGGGGCAGAAGACCTCGGATGCGAAATCGACGGGGAAGTCCTCGGGGATGGCGGGCGCTGCGGGTGCAGGTGCCGGTACTGCAACGGGGGCCGGAGCCGGTGCAGGTACGGGAATATGGTCATAGACAGGTTCGGATGCGGACTCGATGACGGGTGCGGGCTCCGGCGTCGCTTCCAGCTTAACTGCGGAATCTGTCGGTTCCACGGAGACGGATGTGTCTTCAGTCTCGGTTTTGGCATCGGCTTGCGGGGCGTTCTCTGCCTCGACAGACAGCTTTGCTTCGACCGGCGTGGATGCCATGGTGGTGATGCCGGCGTTGGCGTTCTCGGGGTCGTAGACGACCGTGAGCGAGATGGCGGGCTGCGGCGTCTCGGGCTCCGGTGCCGACTCGGTAGCGTCTTGATCGTCGGGCTGATCGTCCTTAGCCTCGTCGCCAAAGACATCGCTGTTTTGGAACGCAGACGTCTCGGGTTGGTTAGCGGCTTCTTCGGTTGTCGACTTGGGCGCTTCGTTGAGCTCCACAGTGGCTTCCTGCTCGGATATGACTTCGGAATCGGTTGTGGCGGCGATTTCGGTTTCGGCTTCTGCCGTTACCTCAATAGCGACTTCGATCTCTGTCTCGGGCTCGGGTTCCGGCGCGGCTTCAACCATGGCTTCGGGCTCGGGACGCTTAACGTGCTTGGGGCGCACGGCCTTGAGGTCCTTCTCGCCGCGTTTCTTCTTTTTGTAGGACTGTTTGGCGCCCTTGGCAGCCTTGGGCTTGTCCTCGCCCTTGGCAAGGGCGGTATCCCAGGCCTCGTTGGCGATGACGGTGGCATACAGGCGGCCGCCCTTGAAGACGGTCAGCTTAATGCAGTCGTTGAGCTCCTCGAGCAGCTCGCGCGTGGACTCAAAGCCCAGGTCATAAGCAGTCATGTCGCCTGCGGCGAGCGCCTCCTCGACCTGCGTCATAAACGTTTGCTTGCCGCACCCAATCGCATCGCGCAGCAGGCGATACAGATAGATGTGGTTGCCCAGCGATAGCGTGGGCCTAACTATTGTCTTGCTCATGGCAAATCTCCTCTTTACACACCAAAGCATCTTACCATCGCACGGGGCGTGCCACCTCGGCGCCCAAGGCAAACGGGCGCGAACCGCTGTCGATTCGCGCCCGTTGTACAGGTCGGTTAACTATGAGAGGCAAACGTGCTTAGTTGCCCGATGCCGTGCCTTGGCTCGAGCTATCAGATGCCGTGCCGGACACGGTTCCGCCCGAGCTGTTCGGGTTGCTGGTGTTGCCATTGTCGGTAGATCCCGTGCCCGATGCATTGCCGCTCGTCTGGTCACCCGCGCTCGGCTGAGAGCTGTCCGTCGTTTGGCTTGAGTCGGTCGTGCCGGATTGCGTGCCGCTGTTGTTTGCAGAGGAATCGGCGCTCTGCGATTGATCGGGGGTGTTAGAGGACGAATTGGCAGAGGTAGAGCTGTCTTGCGTGTCGTCCGTCTGTGCCTGCTGATCCTGCGACTGGGTGTTGCCATTTGCATCGCTCTCGGTCGTGCGCGACGACAGGATTGGCTCGGGGCGCTCGCCCAGACCCTCACCGGCGGTGGTTATAAGGATGGCGCCGGTGCAGGCGATGACCGCGACGATGGCGATGGCGATCGAGAAGACGATAACCTTCTTTTGCGTCTGGCTGCGCTCTGCCGCCGCCTTGGCGCGCAGGCTGTTGGGGGCGACACGCGCCGTGGTCGCGCGTCCCGCAACCTGGCGCATCTCCTGCGTGGTCGCGGCGCCACCTAGGTGCTCCTCGACATCCGGCTCAACGGGCTCGTAGGCGCCGGCAGGGTAGTCGACAGCGGCATGCGTGCCCTTGATTGCTTCGGCGCTGGCGGAGATAAAGTGGCGATAGACCTGCGAGGACACAACAGTGATGACTGAGCTTACAGCGGCACCAATCACCGAGCCGGCAATGCCGATCTTTGAGGCAAGCGCCACACTCGTGGCGGCAGCTGCGGCGCCGGCGATGATCTGGGGAATGGAAATGTCATCGAACAGGCCCTTTTTGGGCGCGATGGCCATGGTCTGACCGATGGAATGGTTCTCGTGCACGCCGTTGTTGAGCGATGCCGGCGTCATGACGCGCGTGCGCGGCGCGTCGGTGTACTTGGTTGTCATACGGGGTCCTCCCGGTGTAAATCTGCTTCGTTTCGTGTAGCCATCAGGGTACCCACCAGATGTGAATCGTACGTGACATTTAACAGATACCATCAACTCATCAATAGCTCACCAAGTTGGTGGGATGCGGTTACACCCGGCGGTTGAACTACAATAGGGCTTGCTAATTGTGTTGAATAGCGTCTACGCACGGGAGCATTCTTATGAATCTTCACCTTTCTCAGTCTGATGGCTTTTTGCGTGTGGCGGCGGCGTCGCCGCAGATTCGCGTGGCCGATGTCGAGGGCAATGCCGAGGTTGCGCTGGCGGCTGTTCGCGAGGCTGCCGAGCGCGGCGTTCGCGCGCTGGTGCTGCCCGAGCTTAACCTGACCGGCTATACCGCGGCTGATCTGTTCCATAACCGCACGCTGCTGCATGCCTGCGAAGCGGCGCTGGTGCGCATCCTCGATGAAACCCGTGAGCTGCCGATCGTCTTCACGGTCGGTCTTCCCGTTGCGGTGGCTGAGAACATCTACAACTGCGCCGCCGTGTGCTGCGCGGGCGAGCTTTTGGGCCTCACGGCCAAGAAGTATCTGCCCAACTATGGCGAGTTCTACGAGCGCCGCTGGTTTGCTCCGGCGCCCACAGATCCTGTGTGGGTCGAGTTTGCCGGTCAGGGTCCGGTTCCGCTGGGTTCGGGGCTTGTCTACCGCTGCTGTGATGAAGGTGCCGAGGATATGGTGCTGGGCGTTGAGGTCTGCGAGGACCTGTGGGTGCCGGCGCCCCCTTCGACCGAGATGGCGCTTGCTGGCGCGACGGTGATCCTCAATCCGTCGGCTTCGGACGAGATTATCGGTAAGGCGGATTACCGCCGCAGCCTCATTTCCAACCAGAGCGCGCGCCTGTACTGCGCCTATGCCTACGCGGACGCGAGCGAGGGCGAGTCCACGACCGATATGGTCTTTGCGGGCGAGACCCTCGTCTACGAAAACGGCTCCAAGCTCTCCGCGACCAAATTGCTTACCTGCGATACGGCCATCGCCGACGTTGACCTTGACCGCCTGGTTGCCGAGCGCCGTCGCTCGACGACGTGGACGCGCGCCGACGATGCTCCGGAGGCCACGACCGTTGAGTTTTCGTTTGGGGGCGTGCTGGCAGACGAGCCTGTCCTGCGCGATACACTCGACATTGACCGTGTCTTCCCCCGCGCGCCCTTTGTGCCGGCCGACCACGGCGACCTGGCCGAGCGCTGCGAGACCATCCTCGACCTGCAGACCGCCGGCCTCAAGACCCGCCTTGCCCATACGGGTACCAAGGCTGCGGTGATTGGCCTTTCGGGCGGCCTGGACTCCACGCTGGCGCTGCTTGTGACCGTGCGTGCCTTCGATGCGCTGGGGCTGCCGCGCACTGGTATCACAGCCGTGTCCATGCCCGGCTTTGGCACGACGCATCGCACCAAGTCAAATGCCGAGTCGCTTGCCCGCGACCTGGGTGTGAGCTTCCGCGAGGTTTCGATCCATGCGGCTGTGGAGCAGCACTTTAAGGATATTGAGCACGATCCGGCCGTGCAGGACGTGACTTACGAGAACAGCCAGGCGCGCGAGCGTACGCAGATTCTGATGGACCTGGCCAACCAGGCTGGCGGCTTTGTCATCGGCACCGGCGACCTGTCGGAGCTGGCGCTCGGCTGGGCTACCTATAACGGCGACCACATGAGCATGTACGCCGTCAACGCGAGCGTGCCCAAGACGCTTGTGCGTCACTTGGTGCGCTATGCCGCTGATGTCTTTGGCGGGCGTATTGCCGAGGTTTTGCTCGATATCCTCGATACGCCGGTGTCCCCCGAGCTTCTGCCGCCCACGGGCGACGGTGAGATTGCGCAGAAGACCGAGGATTTGGTGGGCCCGTACGAGCTGCACGACTACTTCCTCTACTACCTGCTGCGTTTTGGCTTTGAGCCGGGCAAGATCTACCGCATGGCGCTCAAGAGCTTCGAGGGCGTCTACGACGCCAAGACCGTCCACACGTGGCTGCGTACGTTCTACCGTCGCTTCTTTGCCCAGCAGTTCAAGCGCAGCTGCCTGCCCGATGGTCCCAAGGTGGGCTCGGTGACGCTCAGCCCG